>NZ_JBBBBL010000007.1:0-284070 GCF_037120585.1 Bacillus sp. CCNWLW194
AATAAAAAACTATATGGAAAGACCGCATTTTGTATAAAAATATACCTTAAGTTGATGGATGTGTGGCGGTACCCCATGCCCATCAACTTAAGGGATTTATTAAACAAAAACGTAAGCTTTCTGGTTTGGGTTTAAATAGAAACCTGTCAATAAAATTAGGATTGCATTGGAAATGTATTTCTGTTGTTTTTTGTTATATATTTGGACCAGTATACAGTTATGCCAAATCCAATAGTAAGAATTAATCCTGCAAAGATATATGGTAGATTAACATTTACATTAAGTAAAATGCCTCCCGTTGCTGGCCCTATTATATTCCCGAGACTTGTATAAGTAGAATTCATCCCTCCGATAAATCCTTGATTTTCTCCAGCTATTTTAGAAAGTAATGTTGTAATTGCTGGTCGAAGTAAATCAAATGCCAAAAAGATGATAAACGTTAAAATCGCGACCATCCAATAATTACCGACAAATGTAGATACAACTATAATTATAGCGGCTATAAATAAGCTATATTTAATGATTCCTTTTTCACCAAATTTTTTTACTAATTTTTCAAAGAACATGATTTGTGCTATTACTCCTAATATGGCGCTTACTGAAATAATTATTGATATATCTTTAGGTGTAAAACCAAACTTTTTATCAACAACAAAGCTAAACATATGTTCATAAGCTGATAAACCACATCCTAAAACAAAAACAAGTAATAATGGGATAAAATATAAAGGGTGAAAAGATTGTTTAATTTCTTTTAAAAAACTAACTTGTATTTTGTTATCTTGCATTTTAATTCGTTGTTCTTTAGATACAGGTTCTTTCAAAATGAATACTGAAAAACACGCAGCGATACCAGAAATTACTGCTGCAAAAAAGAACGGTGCACGTATGCCAAAATCAGATATAAAGCCACCAATACCAGGTCCAATAATGAATCCTGTACTAATAGCTGCTGATAAATACCCTAATGCTTTTGCTCTGTTTTCTAATGATGTTGTATCAGCTATAAAAGCAGTGACTGCCGGCATCATACATGCAGCACTAACACCTCCTAGTGCTCTAGAAAGAAATAATACCCATATTTGATTTCCAACTCCAAATAAAAATTCAGAAAAGGAAAATAGAATTAACCCTGCTATGATCATTTTTTTTCGACCAAATATATCTACCCATATTCCGGCAATAGGAGATGTTAATAGTTGAAAAAATGCAAACATAGCAATTAAATATCCCATAGTGTCAGTGCCTAAATGTAATGCCCTCATATAAGATGGCATTACAGGAACTACAAGACCAATTCCTAAAAATACGATAAATACATTAAATAATGCTAAAACTAAAGCTAAATTTTTCCTATTGTATATACCCATATGACTTTCCTCACCTTATGATTAATTATATATAGACATAAAAAAACTTTTTTATGTAATTGTCTTTAGGATAAACCTTAAAGTAACTTTAAGGTCAATACAAAAATTAAAAACGTAAAAATATCTATAAGGCGTACCACCAAATCAGGTTGCCCCAAAACGATAAAATGAACTTCATTGCTATAAAAGACTCAAATTTTTCGTTTTGGAGCATTATAAAATTTTAACTTGATGGTGATGGGGTGGGGCAAAAAATAGTACGATTTTATTTCAAAGACACAACGATCTTACTACGCACTTTTTATTTATCCCACACTCTCATATGCTAGTATTATTATTTTTTATTACTAATGTTGCCGTTTCACTCGGATGGCTAAGAGGAAAATGATGGCCATATGGAACAAAATCAACCTTACCAAGATGCGATGGAGCAGAATAGGCTCTGTCATAATCCCCCCAAATAATGTGAAGATTATACTTTGTTACTTCATTGAAATCACCTTGATCGTTTTTCAGTAGTAAACTGTTAAGCTGAACCGTAGTATTTAAAATTCTAGGAGAAGTAAAACTGGTACTTATTTTTTCAATATAATGTTCAGGGATGCTCTCCATACTTTCAAACAAACCATTACTTAATAAATAACGCCCTATCAAATTAGTAGTTGCTAATTTTAATGTCCATTTGTTCATAAATTGAGGAACATTTAGCGATTTAGCATTTTTTTTAGCAACAGGTGGCTGAAGTAAAGTGATTGAATACTTCTTATCTATGTACTCTTTTACTAATGCTTCCAGAAGAATAAACGCACCAAATGAATGGCCAATTAGATGTGCACCATTAGTAGCTTTCTCCAATAACTTTTTCACTACATTCAAATAGATATCTAGAAGATTTTTCTCTTGTTTAAAAGGAGAACGTCCCAAACCTGGAAGATCCAAAATCCATACAGGTTGACCAGTTTTTTCATGAAGCTCTTGTGCTAAAGGAAATAAATCCTCTCCATCACTCAATAAACCATGTAATAAAATAAACGTTTTACCCTCTCCTTGTAATTGGTAAAGGGTATTGTTATCGCATAATGTTCGTTTAAATAAATGATTATGCTGGCCATTTTGATACATCATTCGATAATCCAAATCAGCTACTACGGCAGGGGAAAATTTCATTACACTCGTCTTCTTAAACCAATCTCCTCCCATAATTTTTTTCGCTGAAACATTTGAAAATTTTCGTTTTGTAATAAAATTCAGTCCATCAGAAGGAATTTTTGTTATTTTACTTACTCCACTATTCATAATTGCTTTCATAAGTGGCATTGGAACAGAGATTTTTGGTGCCCTCAAATTCATACTTTCCGACATAATACTTAATAATTCAGCAATGTTCTGATCGTGCGGTTTGTCTTCAACAAGTGTATATGTTTGAATAGTCGGTTGCTCCAATTTGAAAACCTGCACAATAAACTTCGCAAGCTCATCGTTTGAAATAAGAGGTAACCTATATCCCTTACCTCCAGGAATCACTGGCATGAGCCCTCTTCGCATACTCATAACAAGCAAACCTAATCCTGCTATCTGCTCTGTACTCCCTGTTTTACTACTACCGACTACAGTTGGCGGATTAATTACAGAAAGCGGATAACCTACTGCTGATGCCTGGTGACGGATATAAAGATCTGCTAAAAATTTTGTTCTCTCATATGGGTTTTTTATTTTCAAATAATTGTTTCCTTCTTTAAACACATCAATTGCAATCTTACTATTTTTATCATTAAAGGGACTCATATAACCTACAACATGAATAAATTGTTGCAAGCCCTTCAATTGATGAATACTTTTAGCTAATTCACTAATATGTTTGGCGCCATTTAAAAATACGGAAGCTGCCTCTTTACTTGTCGCTTGAATATCCATGGGGCCTCCTGCGTGAATAATCACATCCGCTTTCAATACCCTCTCCTTATCTTCAGCACTTAGACCTAAATCTATTTTCGTCAAATCACCTTCAATAAAGTGCATAAATGCCTTTTTTAAGATGCCTCTTTCTTGAAAAATGCGTATTGCTTTACTTTTCGACCTTACTAAAAGAAGAATTTTAACATCCTCTTTGGCTAATTCTTTCACTAATTGTTTTCCAATAAAGCCTGTTCCACCAGTTAAAAATACTGTTCTCATATAAAATCCCCTTTGTAGTACTAATCAGTACTAATTTGATGTAAAAAAAAAGCTTCTTTTATCGAAGCAATTTTAAAAAATGATCTGCTGTTTTCGTGATTACAGTTGCATCCTTCAATGTTTCTGAAATAAATAACGCTCCTTCAAGATTTGTAATAAAAAGTGATGCAACCTCATCAATATTAATCGTATTTCTGAATTCTCCATTCTCTACCCCTTGTTTAAGTAATAGAGAAACTTTCTCTTGTAATCCTGTAAAAAAAAGACCTATTTTTTCTTTTATTTGCGTGGCCTGTTTAGGACTTTGAATATAAAGAGTGATAAATGGACAGCTCCCCTTATACTCTCTCGACTGAACTCCTTGTGATAATTGCTTTAAAAACAGTTGGATACGATCTTCAACTAAAAATTGGTTCTGAGAAAGTACGTCATCAATTGCAGATTGATACATTTCAATCCAATAATCAACGACCCCTTCTAATAATACTTCCTTATTAGAAAAGTGATAATACACATTAGACTTTGAAACTTTGCTTACACGTACTAATTCATCCATACTTGTATAAGCAAACCCTTTTTCTAAAAATAATGTTGCAGCTACTTCAATCACACGTTTTTGATTCATTAATTTTACCTTTGTCATAACTAGAACTATATAGTACTAATTTAAATATTGCAAGTATTTATGTTAATTTTTAAAAAAGTTTGATTAAAAAAGTTCCACTAACATTGATTTTACTGCAAAAAAATCTTATTTTGAATAAAGTTGAACTGAACCCCGAAATTGTTAATTCACTATCGTCTAATAGGGGTCACCATACATGCCCATCAACTTAAGAAAAAGAAATGCCCCCTGATTCAAGTTGTCTAGCGAAAAAATCACGTTTTAATAGACTTCTTTATCATGCATACCTTTCTATAAATTACCAGATATGAAACAAGGATCGTTTCATATCTAGTAATTTACTTGATTAGCTTGATGGGTATGGAGTAGTGCCCCTATAAACAAAACCCACCAGAAACATCTAAAATTTGCCCTGTTACCCAGCGACTATCAGAAGAAGCAAGGAATGCTACTACATCTGCAATCTCTTCAACTTGCCCTATTCGTCCGAACACAGATGAATTCGTAGCAAAATTTCGTATTTCCGGATCATCTAGCAATTTCGCATTCATATCTGTCTTCGTGTATCCAGGCATGATTGTATTCACTGTTATACCTCTTTCTCCGAGATGTTTAGCAAGAGGCAGTGTCATCGTATTTAGTGCACCTTTACTTAAACCATATGCAATTGAGCCTGTAAAACCAAGTCGTACTTCAGCTGATGAAATGTTGATAATTCGCCCTTCTGCTCGTAGTAATGGTAATGTTTGCTGAATTAAAAAGAACGGTGCCTTCATATTTACTGCCATAATTTCATCAAAAACTTCTTCTGTCGTATCTTCAATCGTTCCTTGTGTACCTATCCCTGCATTGTTTACTAAAATATCAATCTCTGATGTACCAACTCTTATTTGTAATTCATTCTTCAATTGTTCTACTATCTTTTTGACACCATCCATTGAATTGAGATCTGCTTCAATTAAGAATGCCTTTCCTCCATTCGATTCAATCTCACTAATTGTTGCATCTGCAGCTATTTTATTTCGGCCGTAGTGAATCGCTACTAATGCACCGTCGTTTGCCAATCTCATCGCAATCGCACGACCAATACCGCGACTTGCCCCTGTTACTAACGCGATTTTCCCATCAAGATTCTTCATTTCTTCCATCCTTCCTAAATTTCCGTTTGATAAAAACCTATACTTATATTTTCATGTAAACACCAATAATTTTAAATATATATTTATAGGTAATTCAATTCGTTAGCTTATGATATTATAGTTATAATTCATGATTTACTTTAGAAAACAAAATAAGGAGGCTACACAATGCAAAACGCTGTAAAACTGGATGAAATTGATCATAAAATAATGAACTTGTTGTATGAAAATGCGAGAATTTCCGTTTCAGAAATAGGACGAATTATATCCATGACGCAGCCTGCTGTAAAAGAGCGTATTAATAAACTTGAAGATCAAGGAGTTATAGCGGCTTACCGAACGAAATTTGAGCCTTCCAAAATTAATAAGAACATTCAAGCATTCATCATGTTTAAAACGAGCCAATGCTCTGATTTTATCCAATATTGTAATGCCGCTCCTGAAGTAACAGATTTATATCGAATTAGCGGAGAGTTTAATTATATGATGAAGGTCATGAGCGATTCGATGGATTCTCTCGCTACATTTTTAGACTCTTTAATGCAATTTGGCTTATCATCTCCTTTAATTGTATTAAAGAGTGAATTTGAGGAAAAATTGTCGTTCTGATAAAGGGATACGTATTATCCCCCGCTAACAGTAAAAGTTTTTCCTTTATGAGAAAAACCAACAAAACCAATGATTAGTAAACAAAAAAGAACATTGATATTTCAATGTTCTTTTTTATATCTCTACTTATTAATTAGATTGTGCTTCGAAAAGAGCACCTTAATCCCCTTATCCCTGATTCCTCTGCGCCTCTCTAAACTCCTCCTTCACCCTCTCTAACAGCCCTTCTTCCGTAATTAATCGATACGCTGTATTTGCTAATGCTTTTGCGGATGTAATTAATGCTTTATCTCCTAATTCTGAGCGTGCTGCTTCTCTAAATTCATTCGTATGTGCAATTAAGTCATCTGGGCCGATTTTAATGTACGGGTGAATGGTCGGTACGACTTGGCTTACGTTTCCTGCGTCGGTTGAACCAATGCCAAGTCTTTCTTTACGATTTACTTCTTCACCTAGTAATTCTAGTTCTTCCGCTACGATGTCGTTATATGTTTTTGTTACGAGTAATTCATCGATCTCATTTTGGAATTGATGGATTTTTACTTTCGTACCTGTTGCTAGCGCTGCCCCTTGTGCGATGTTTTTCACTTTCTCTGTTACTTCCGCACATCTTTTTCGCGTTGCTGCACGAATGAAGAACCTTGCTGCGGCGTAGTCAGGAATAATGTTAGGTGCTTTTCCTCCTTCTGTAATAACGCCATGAATCTTCACATCTGACGGAAGTTGTTGACGAAGTGCATTAATACTGTTATACAGCTGAATAACCGCATCTAATGCGTTAATCCCTTCTTCAGGTGAAGCTGCAGCATGAGCTGTTTTTCCGTAAAAATGAAAATCAAGTGGATCAACTGCTAGTGAAGGACTCGTTGTTGCTGTTTTTCCGCTCGGATGAATCATAAGCGCCGCATCAATATCTTTAAATAAACCTGCCTTTACATAACTCGATTTTGCGCTACCGTTTGGCCCACCTTCTTCTGCCGGTGTTCCGAAAACGACAACCTCTCCGCCTATTTCTTCAAGCGTTTCTGATAATGCAATTGCTGCTGCAACACTAATTGTGCCGATTAAATTGTGACCACACGCATGGCCAAGTCCTGGTAAAGCATCATACTCAGCTAAAAATGCGATAACTGGTCCTTGTTTCCCTGAACTTTTTCGTGCGATAAAACCTGTTTCATGTCCAGCTATATTGTGCTGCAACTGGAATCCTGCACTACCTAGCAATAAACTTAACGTTCTAGATGCGTAAAATTCTTGGTTACCAATCTCCGGATTCGCATGAATATCATGACTTGTTTCTATGTACTTTTCCTTATTTCTTTCGATACTCTCTTCAATTGTTTTTCTTTGTGACGTTACTCCAGTCGCTCCCATTTGTCTTCCCCCTTTTATTTTCACGTAAAAAAGCCTCTTTCTAAAAGATAGAAAGAGGCTTCTGTATATACAGTCAAAATGAGCTTCTTTCTTATCTTTCAAGTTACCTTGCTGGAATTGGCACAGTATTCATAAAGAATCCGCTGCCGAGGTATCGTAGGGCCAGTCCCTCCACCTCTCGTGATAAGAATTTTCATAAAATTATATTAAATTACATTCATTCTAAGTTCATTTCAAATAAAAGTCAAGGAATTCCTATCCGAATTTACCGAATATCTAAAAATCCTTTTAATACACCAATTGCCTCAGGTGCTTGCAGTCTTGCACATACGTACGGAAATTCTATACTACCTTCAAACATCATTTGAGATGTAAGCGGTGCCCCTGCCCAAAAGATTTCATCATCGATTACGATAAATGGGAAGGCTTTATTTTGCCTTTGTAACTTTACATTTTTCAGTGGAACTGGTCCATCACTATACACTGTTATTTGCGCATTTGTACGCATTAACGCTTGCCATACTCGTTTATCTACTTGTTTTGTACTTGGAAGTGAAATAATGATTTTTCGTTTTGCAGCTAAAATATCTTTTAATAGCCCTTTCGTTTCCTCAAGATTCATTTCCATAAACCAGCGTAATCGTTTCGATATTTTTCGTTCCCACAATTGCCTTGATGTCGTACGATCATACACATCTCCATGACGTTCTATATGAGCTGTTAATTGTGATAACGCTTGTTTTCTTGAAAGATTTTTACGCATATAATGGCAATCCGATAATTGAATGAACTTCCCTCTCGCTCTTGTCACTGCTACATTGACGAGACGATGGTTTTTATGGTCAAAGAATAACACGCCAGGGCGTTCTTGCGGATAACTATCAACCGTATCAAAAATCATCATATCTCTTTCAGAACCTTGAAACTTATGAACTGTCGCTGCTAAAACAGGTATGTGTTGATATTTCGTTCTCTGTAACATTTCTCTAATACACGTTGATAAAAAGCGGGATTGTGCCCTGTAAGGTGTCACAACACCGATCGATTGCACACCATCTAACAGTCCGATTAACATCATTTGCATCGCTACTAAACCAGACATAATATTAAAACGCGATCCTGAAGCAGCATCCTTTAACGAAAAAGCTCCCATTAAGCTCGTATCAAATAAAATACTCGCTTCATTTGCGAACGGTTGTAGTTTCGCAAGTTCTTTACGTTCTGAAACTGACGGATGATCGTATACTCTATTTTTATAAATAAATGAGTTTGTAAACTTAGATATATCCGCATGCATACGTCTTTGTTCCTGCAACATAAACAGGTTTGGATGTGCTTCTGATTTATTAACAGACTCAACAATCCCAGCATGGTAAAACATATCTTCGCCGAGCCATTTGCGAACGAGTTCATGGTTTGCCATCGCAATTGGAGGTAACTGTAAAAAGTCTCCACAAACGACGATACGTTTTCCAAGTGAAGCAGCTAATGCAATTTGCGGAACATATGCCATACTCACTTCATCTACAACAACTAAATCAAATGTACGCTCGTAAATAAGTGAATCAATGGCACATTTCGATAAAGTTGCGCCGATTACTTTCGCATTTTCAATGTATTCTTTTTCTACTTCTTTAATTTTCGCTTTTTGCTTTCGAAGATCACTTTCAATCTCTTGTATACGCTTCTTATCAGCAGATGTTGCTTTATACGATAAAATCTTTTCACGAAGATCTTGTCGTGTCTCTTCTAAATAGAGTCTTTCTTCTCCCCAAGATCCGTTCGTCGTTTCAACTAACTTCGACGCAAGTAGCGTTTCATGATTTCTTATATGTTCATGTTGACTATAACCGTAACGAACAATTTCGCCAGGCGTCCATTTCTTTTTCTTTTCAATTTGCTTCGTTACTTCACTCATTAATACGTCCACTGCTGCGTTACTATGAGCTAACACAAGTACCGATTTTCCTTTTTGATAATGAGCCGAAATAATACGTGATAAATTGTAAGACTTCCCTGTTCCAGGCGGTCCCCACACGTACGTTGTCGGATTGTAAAACGAACGATACGCCAATTCATTTTTCGGATTTTTCATCTTCTCAATATGTTTCGGACTGCTCGTCCCATCAACAAGACGCTTTATACGATTACGTTTTAGCTTATCTTTATGCGCCTCTTTCAATCGCTCTTGCAGTTGCTCTAAAAGCTGCCACGGTTCACTATATAAAACAGCCTCTCTTATTTCGCCTTGTATATAATCATTTAACTTCAGTTCTATTTCTAATCCATGTACAGATAATACTTCTCCTGTCGCTTCCTCACCATCGAACTCAATTCGAATAGGTGAACCTTCAGGTAAGCTTACTTCCGAAATAAGCTGAAATACATATACTGTACTTTCATAATCTGTATATAAAAAACGACCGTTCATGATAGAAATTTTACTACCACCTATCGTTTTCCAATGTTTAATTTCATACGCTAATGCATAATGCCACTCTTTCATCGTTTCCGATAATGAAGGAGTTTGAGTAGGTGTATTCATCGTATAATCTCCTTCCTTCTCCCCAAACATACTTTCTCACTATACCATATAACACGCTAAAATTTGTAAGGTTTTTATCTTGCTTATTTTCTTAATTTTCAATATTATTTTACATATAAAATTTTCAGAAAGAAGGAATCTACATGCCAATTAGAAGAATAGAACACGTTGGACTTATGGTTGCTAAATTAGAAACATCTATAACTTTTTATGAAAAAGTAGTTGGCTTACAGCTTATTAAGCGAATGGGACATCCAAACCCAGACTTAAAACTCGCTTTTTTAGGTGTGGAAGAATCGAAGGAAACGATACTGGAACTCATTGAAGGTTACAACTCCTCTCTTCCGGCAGAAGGAAAAGTACATCACATTTGCTTTAAAGTGGATTCATTAAAAGAAGAAATTGAAAGACTCAAGAAACATGGAGTAACCTTTTTACTAGGAGAAGAAATCGAAACATTACCGGATGGAACACGTTACATATTCTTCGCGGGTCCTGATGGGGAATGGATTGAGTTTTTTGAAACCAAGAGATAAAGTAAACCTTTATGTTGCGGGATAGAAAAGGAGCCGGAATTCCGGCCCTTGTTTTTAACCAGTAACAATGAAACATACCTCCAACCTGAGAATTCACCAAGGTTAAAAACATAATCATTTTGTTAGGAGGAGAGAATGGTAAATACAGTCTTTATTATTGTTTTTGGGATACCTATACTATTTCCAATCCTTTATGTAATCAAGATAAAGGATTGGAATATAAAAACAGCTGCCTTATTTGTTGGAAGAATTCTATTAAGTATTGTCTATTTTATAAATGGAATGGTGTTAGGTAGAACCTTCCCTATGAAACAAAATGGGATTTCTTTATAAAGTCTTTGCAACATGAGAAAACTGATGCGCTTATAGAAGTATTACTTTTTAGTATGATCGTCATTTTTGACTTACTAACTACATTTAATTATATAAATAAAAAGAAGTGGGATGTTTCCCTATTTCTTTTCTTGAGGCTTTGTTTTTATTTCAAAAAAGAAATCATAATTTTCTCTAGTTCAGCCTTATTTAACACATCATCAATAATTACAACTTGATAAGAACTGTCCTTTCCTTTTGCAGGAACAATCATTTTCATGCCCTTTATATTACTTCCAGTCATTTTACCAAAGGTGAATTGTGCTCCTTCCAGTTCATAATTTTCTATCTTGTCATTGTCATTAATCCATTGATAAAATGGATCTCTTACTCTTTCTAAAATGGAAGATTGATAAATTGTATAACCAAACTCCCCAGCTCTATATTCTGAGCTCATGATAGGATCCAGCTTTTTTGTTGTAACGACTGGTTCAACTTTTTCCCTCTTCAGTTCATAACCTTTTGCTACATAATTAGGTTTCTTAATTGGAAAATCAAATGGACGAGATGTGAAATGCGAATAAATTTTCCCCCATAATGGTTCAATAGCTTTACTATTCTCCTCTATTTTTTTTTGATCGTCTCGTTCTAAATATTCAGGTTTCCCTACTGACCTTATCTTCTTGTCTATAATATATCCCTCTGTTTGCAATTTGATGAATTTATCAAATTCTTCTTTTGTTAACAGACTCTGTGCCACTTCCATTTCTTCAAGTAAATATTCATATCGCCCTTCTGAAACATGAAATTCTGCAAATGCTTGTTCTTTTGTACCAATCATCTTCTCTACAATTTGCTGAATAGGAACTTCAGTTTGTGCTTTTGCTGTTTTAAAATTATTTTTCACTTCTGTTGTTTCTTTCTGCTGGTTAGTTGGTATATCAGCATGTGCATTTAATAAAGATACAGATGATACAGCAAGAATAGCAACAACTCCAAATGCAGACCAACGATACGAGTTCTTTTTAAATTTTTTAATCATAAGAATTCTCCTTTTTAATGTTCTTTTATTTCTACTTAAGTTCGCTAAGCTTGGTACTTGATAATAACTTGAGTAGTGTTCTAAAAGGGTAATAATAGTATGACCATATGCAAGTTTTTCCTCTGAATCTATATATGTAAGAGCTAATGCATCACACGCCAGTTCCTGATCTTCACGCATGCATGAGTAGGCATACCAAAGAATTGGATTAAACCAATTTAGAATTAGTAACATATGCATAAGCCAATTTACACCAACATCTCTTCGTTTAATATGAGCTAGTTCATGATGAAAGATATATCGTAACTGTTGCTCATCTAATACTTTCATATGTGCACTTGACAATAACAACCTTGGTCTAAGGAATCCGAAAACAGTTGGACTCGCAATTTTCCCAGCTGAGAGAAGTGGGATATCTCGCTTAACGGACATAGATTCCTTACAGCTCTCAAAGATTTCACTAATCTTTTCATCTGTAATAACGGGTTGCTTTTTTATATAGAAAAGTAAACGCTTATTCATAATGATGGTGGCAAAACATAGAATGATAACCCCAGCAAGCCAAATATATAAAACGATTGTATAAAATGAAACCGATTTGTCATTTTGCTTTTCATTATTATGCGTTTGTTTCTTATCTTTTTTAGCTGTTTGTGTAGAACCATATGTATAGGTCTTTGTACCACCTATAGCTGTCGATTCTTGTATACGACGATCTGCGAAGTCTTGGTGAGAAGTAACTGGAATTCCATTACTGTACGAAAGAATAGAATAGATACTGTAGGAACTATCTGGTGACCATGGTAATAAAAGTCTTACAATTAATATTATCCATAATAGATACTGCCATCGTGGGGGTAACTTATCTCTAAGAAAGATTTTGATACATAAGATTAGACCAACTAATATACTTGCCATAATGGAGGTTTCTACCACCCAATCAAAAAAGCCAGGTAGATAGACGTTTACAAACATATCTATCATTATGATTTATCCTTCCTTTGATTTTCCTCATTCTTCTCATCTAAAATACGTTTGAGTTCGTTAATATCCTCTGAGGACAGCTTTTCTTCTTTTAAGAAATTCACAAGTAAAGGTTTAAATGCTGCACCATAGAAACGTTTGAGAAGCGATTTTGTTTCTACATGTAGATAACTATCTTGCGACACTAAAGGATAATAAGCATACATACGCCCTTTATCCTGATGGTAAGAAACAGCTTCTTTTTGGACTAATCGATTAATAAGCGTTCGAATCGTTTTCGGCCTCCAGTCCATCGTTACTTCTAGCGCTTCAATCACTTCATTTGCTGTTTGAGGAGATCTTGACCAAAGAACTTTCATAACTTCTAACTCAGCTTCCGATATTTTAGGTAATTCTTTCATTATTTAAAATCCCACCTTTTATATTACACTTGTAATCTACAACTCAATATTACAAGTGTAATCCTAAAACGTCAACTATTTTTAGAACAATCAATATAAAGGTAATATTCAGAAATAATACAATAAGCTATTCTTTCTGTAGAATCATAGCAAATATTCCTCTATTCATCCCATATCGATGCGCGAGAAACAACATTAATTATTATTCTCCAAAACAATAACAAAAATGGACTTGTTATCAATTCTTTTTTTTGTTAAACTCCTTTAAAAAATCATAACTCAAACAAAATTCGCTATTCTTAGTTACTAAATATTAGTTATGTTCACAATTTCGCAATATGTATAGACAGGTATATATGTTATAATCAACTTAGCAAATTACAAATAAATTTGCATTTCCTGTGCCCCTTACCTCCCAGTAAGGAGCGTGCCCTTTTATAAATATTATTTCAATACAATTTTCCCCACATCATTTTCACAAATGTAAAAATTCTCATATATTAGACTTCATACAACCTTTTCCAATGAACAATATACCGATACACAAATCCCTATTTATATAGGGATTTTTTTGTACGAGTCCCCTCACCATCAATTTAAGAATTAAAAAAGAAGGGGAATATCCCCTCCTTTTACGCTTGCTCCGACTGTCGAAATTATTTAATGTACCCACGATTCAGTTCCGTTAACTTTTCATTGATATTAAAAATTCTTACTCTAATATCTTTAACACCAGCTGCTTCCAGTCTGTTCTTGTGCATTTCAGCGTATTTTTCAGCATCTTGTTTTTCTTCAAATACATAGATGCCTCCAGCTTCTTTTGTTTCTTGATTCTCAGTCCATATTTTCCAATGGAATCCTTCTTCTTCGTTAATACTGTTTGCTAAATCCCAAAATCCTTTTTCCATTTCTTCACCAAAAGGACCTTCAAACGGAAAATCAACTTGTAATAAATATGCCATCTTCACTCACTCCTATTTTTAATATAAAATTCTTGCCATTCTTTTACTAATTATAATTTTTTTGATTCTAATGATGATACTGTTTACATTCGTATTGCTATTATTCCACCACTAATTTAAAAATCCTACTATTTGTAAAATACTCATAAAACGGTAGCAATTTGAACGCAAACAGTTTTAAATTATGTTTAAAAAATGTGATACAAACTTATCCCAAAACTAAGGACAAACAAAACAAGCGCAGGTATTGCTTTCTTAAAGGGATCTCTCGCTAATACAATAAGAGTTAATGCAGCTGCAAGCATCGTACCGCCTAACAACAATCCTGCCAATAAAGCTGCCATTGGAACCCAAATTCCTATTAACATTCCAATTGCTCCTACAATCTCAAAAGCTCCAGTTAAGAAATTAAAAAACGAAGGTAAACCAAATCGCTTAAACTCATCTGCCATTTTCCCAGATATAATTTTCGTTCCTGTCATTAAAAAGAACAGAAACAACACTACTTTTACAATATTGATGAAAATTAAAATAGTCATCACACCTTTCTTATTATTTGATAAAACTCAGTATTGTTCAGGTAATAGTCACTACCTTTACCCTATTTCCTGATATTGCCCTTATAGAAGTTGCTTCACTTTACATTACCCTTTTCCATATGAAAGGGATTAAAATTACATGCCATAGCATATATAATACAAAAAATTTGACTGGTACTAGGCAAAAAAGTGACCTTGAATCAGATATCATCCAAAATAAAGCTATCTCCATCATTCCTCGAAATAAAACTATATGCTATAGCATATATAATACATAAAATAAAGTTTGTTCCTTATGAATAGAATCAATAAGGAACAAGTATTAATAGCGTGTATCATACAATTTGTTTAATAATGATTGTAATACTTTAATCTCTTCTTCGCTCAAATTACTCGTAACGAAATGGTGAGCGTCTGTCACTACAGGCAAGATTGTTTTCTTTAATTCGTCACCTTTTTCAGTTAAAAAAAGGTTGTGTGAACGTCTATCTTGGTCATTCAAAGCCTTCTTTACAATCCCTTTTCTCTCCATCGACTGTATCATTCTTACGACAGTAGTTTGATCTTTATCAATAGCTTCTGCTAACTCTTTTTGAGTAGTAGCCCTGTGGCTACAAAGAACACTAATAATCCCCCACTGCTCTGGCGTAACTCCATAAGGCTTTAATTTCTTAGTAAAATAATTAGTCATTTTCACATCAGTACGATGAACAAGATAGCCTATTAAATCATGTAAGTTCATGTATCACCTCTATAAATTAGGATATAAAAGGATATAGCATACCAGTCAATTATTCACAGTGAATATATTTGTTTCACTAATTATATGCTATGACATATATATTAAATTAGGTCATTTTAATTGTCAAATGAATTACCTATTATTTTTCTACAGTATCAGTCCAGCTTATTTAAAAATAAGAAAATCCCGTATTCAATAAAAATACGGGATTTTTATCAATAAGTTTATTTTTTAAATTAACACTTACTCGAAAGCAATTCATTCGTTACATATTACATATCTAATTAAGAAAAATTCATATACCAGCCCAAACATCTTTTCCATATCGCCCTTCATCTTGCACACGATCCAACCAATTCCTTGCTTCTTGTTCACTGACTTCATGAATTTCTTGATATGCTTGACACAGGGTATCTTCTACATCAGGAGCCATTTTACTTCCATCCCCACATATATAAAGGTGAGCTCCATTATCTAATAATGAAATTAAATTGATTCTATCTTGTTTTATTAAATGCTGTACATATGTTTTTGGATATCCTTCTAGGCGAGAAAAAGCTGTGTGTAAAGAGATTAATCCATCTCTTTCATCATTTTCTAGTTCTGTACGATAGAGATAATCCTTTTCAGGATGACGACAACCAAAGTATAGATGTGCTTGTCCTAAGTTAATACCTTTTTGCTTTTGAACACGACGCGCTTGCAAGAATCCACGGAATGGTGCAATTCCAGTACCTGGTCCAACCATGATAATTGGTGTTTCTGGATTTTCAGGTAATTGAAAGTTTGATTGTGGCGTTCGAATGAAACAGATAATCTCATCTTTATTATGACGCTGAGCTAAATAATTAGAAGCGACTCCTTCATATGTCCCTTCTCCACTCCATGCAGGCGCATTAACAACACCAACCGTAATGCTCAGACGATCCTGTGCAACGAGTGGAGAACTTGAAATAGAATAGTAACGCGGTTTGAGCGCAGGAAGAAGTTCTAAAAAACGTTCAAATCGGATTTCACAAGCCTCATACTTTTCAAGAAGATCCAACATTGAAATACGTTTCTTTAATATTTGTTCATGATAAACTCCGTCTTCCAATAATGATTCCAATTCCTTTTTATGAGGAGGGCATGCTGTGAATGTCACCATTTCTCGTATTTGTGCTCGAGTAGCTGCTTCTTGAACTTCGACACTATAACTAAGAAGGTCAAATAAACTAACAGGACTGTCTAAAGGTATGTGATTTACACTGCGCCCACTTGCGCTCAGTATGACTTGATCCTTCCCGTTTAATCCAAAGCGTTTTAAAACTCGGTTGACATTTTTCTGACTATTAATTGGCAGCACCCCAAGGTGGTCTCCTTCTTGATACGTAGCGCCTTCTGGCAAGGATATCTCGATATGTCGAGTGCTTCTATCACTGCTGGATGATTGGAGTTCACGATTTTCTAATACAGACGCATAAACTGCTTCATATGTTCGCGCAAGAGGAGATCCTCCAAGACGACTGACAAATTGTAAACTTAATGTACTGCGTTCTTTCTCCATGTTTTTGTTAAGTTCCAATCCAAATGCCTTCATCGCATCAGACCACATGCTTTGTTTCCATTGCTCGAGTTGTTCCTCGAAATCACCACTTGCATCCGCTTCTCCACGTGTAGAAAATCTTGTTGCTCCTTTTTGCGCCATTTGCTCATCAATGTATCTTGGAATTCTCTGATAAGTACTAGCCCAATTATGATCTCCACAACCAAAAACTGCGTATTGAACACCTTTTAGCTCGTCCGGTTTTAATTCCTCCAACCATTGCACAAACTGTCCTGCATTACTTGGCGGCTTTCCATTATAAGAAGAAGTTACAATAAGAACCGCTCCTTCTTTTGGCAGACTTCCAATTCGATCGTTAAGAGCTGCCACTTCCGTTTGAACACCTTCTAAACTAGCTGTATCTGCTAGTTCTCTTGCAATACCTTCTGCTACCCCTGTATCCGAACCATACAGAACAAGCAGCGAAAGATTATCGGCTCCAATAATAGAAGGAGTCTTCTGAACTTGCTGCTTAATTTCATGGTTTTTCAGTTTCTCCTCTATAGGTGCAAGAACAGTAGTATGGCTAATAGTTTGATTTCGGGGTAGAATCCTAATTTTAAAATCACCAGGCTTTAGCGTTAATGTTTGTTTTACGTTCAGCTGATAGTCTTGATAATCGATGAATTCAAAATGTTGAAGCAGCATTCCCATTACGAGTGTGGCTTCATGAAGTGCAAACTGCATACCGATACATGCTCTCTGACCATTTCCAAATGGCTTATAAGCATGATGTGGGATCTTATCCAGCTCTTCAAATCGTTCAGGTTGGAATTCTTCCACATTGTCTCCCCACGCATCTTTATCCCTATGTAGCTGTGGAATAAGAACAGAAATGCGATCTTCTCCTTTCTTAATTGGATATTTCCCACCAATCACTGTATCTTCTTTTGCATAGAGACTGAATGCTGGAGCAGTAGGCCATAGACGTAGCGATTCATTTAAAATCATCCGGATATACTTAAGTTTCATAACTTGCTGGTATGTTGGAGTAGGATCTGTCAATACCCGATCTACTTCTTCATAGGCTTTTTTCAACTTATCCGGATTTTTTAATAAAAAATAGATTGCAAAAGATAACAAGCCACTTGTTGTTTCATGTCCAGCTATTAAAAAGGTAATAATTTGGAAACGAATATTTTCATCATCTAATTTTTCACCAGTTTCCGGATCCTGCACATTTAACATACGGGAAAGTAAATCATTTTCTTCCTGATTTCCATTACTTTTACGTTCAGCAATAATATTATCTACTAAAGAAAACATGGATTGAATATCATGCTGAAATTGACGTTTCGTTCTCCACATGAGTTTGTCTTCTATATCCAATCGCTGTAATTGGTGCATCGCCTCGTCTAGAGCACGGGTCATGCTAGTGATAAAAGGATGAGAGGTCTCACGATAAAAGCTATTAAATCGGTAATTAAAACCACATAGACCAATTGTATCTAATGTAAGGCGAGTCATATCCTCTGGAACATCCACGTTTTCATTTGGATTCAGTCTTGCCCATTTCTGAACGAGTTGTACGGCAATATCGACCATCATGGCATGGTAATCTTTCATTGCCCGTTGGCTGAATGTAGGCATCAAAATATTATGAGCTTTTTTCCAGTTAGGCTCGTGAGTCTCGCTTGTAAATAATCCGTCTCCAGCAAAGGCACGAACCTTTGCTAAAGCACCCTCTATACTTTTATCGAACCGTGTTTCATCACAGACTTCTGCTACCAGTTCATGTCCAGAAACGACAATGATGGTATCACTTAAAGTTTGAATTCGAAAAATGGGACCATACTCTTCCGCTATCTTGATAAAGGATAAGGTCGGTTTATCTTTATCGATTAATGGGAGATTACCCAGCGGTCCATATGTTTTCGGTTGAGGAATGGCAGATACTTTTTTATCCATTAAAAACACCCTTTCAAAAAAGCATGAAATAAAATATCCCATTCAATAAAAAGAAGATAGCAATGAATCGCCTGGGATAAAGATATGTAATTGATTACCTTATTTTATCTTTTCCCTAACTATTCATGATTATGATATTGCTTATAAGGTTGGTAATTAGATTTATAACTTGTAGAAAAAATACTAAATTAAAATGAAGCGTATTATTATAATGTCTATCAGAAATTGAAAGCTAAAGATTGTAGTATTGGGAAATCCAGTAGTTTCTAATGTCTATGCCAACAAATACGATAAGCAAGTATACTGTGTTACGAATGAAAAAGGATCTGATATGAATATCAGATCCTTTTTACTATATATAATTATTTCACTGTTTCTTTCAGTTCTTTTGCCGTTTTAAATACCAGCTTCTTAGCAATAGAAATTTACATTTCTTCACAGTCTAACTAATCAGCAAAAAACTTGTAGGAATCATCATCTAGAGTTTTATTTTGCTCTACCGATTTAACCTCTCGACTGCTTCCGGGCTTGTATCTACACGTTTAACGAAAAAAACTAATAGTAGTGCAACAACATTCATCCCAAGCGCTACATAGAATGAATATTGGATTCCGGATAATAAAGCCTTCTGAGTTACTATTGTCTTCGTAGCTTCTGTGAAGGTTGTTGGATCTAATTCAGACATTAGACTTTCAGCTTTTGTTTTTGTTACAGTATTCATAATCGTAACAAGAATAGCAGTACCAATTGAACCGGATACTTGTTGAGCTGTATTATTAACAGCTGTACCGTGTGGATTTAAACGAGTTGGCAATTGATTAAGGCCATTTGTCATAAGTGGCATCATCACCATCGCCATCCCAAACATCCGCAGTGTGTAAATAAGAATAATATGTGTGTGACTAGAGTCGAGTTGCAGGTTTGCTAGCATATAAGTTGAAACAGCTGTAATGGAAAGTCCTACTATGCCAAGAATTCTAGGGCCATATTTATCAAATAATTTACCTGTAATTGGTGACATAACCCCCATTATTACCGCGCCTGGAAGCATCATCAGCCCAGAGCTCAGCGGCGAAATACCGCGGACATTTTGTACATAAGCTGGTGTTAAAATCATCCCCGAAAACATAGCCACCGCATTGACAATTGCAATTACAGACGCAAGTGCAAACATTGGGTACTTGTAAACACGTAAATCCAATAAAGGCTCATTCATTTTTAATTGACGGATAATGAAAGCAATTAGGGAAATAGCGCCTATGATTAAGGTTGTTAAGACAACTTTATTCGTCCAACCATCGGAGCTTGCAGAACTGAATCCATATAACAAACCGCCAAAACCGACAGAAGATAATAGTAATGAGAGATAATCAAGCTTTGCATTTTTGTTTTGTCTCATGACATTCTCCGATTTCCAAATCCCTAACAGTAAGCTAATGATTGCTAGCGGTAAAATCATTTCAAAAAGCAAACGCCAGTCATAGTACTCTACAATATAACCTGATAGTGTCGGTCCAATTGCTGGAGCTGTAATCATAACTAAACCAAAAATCCCCATTGCTGTTCCCCTTTTTTCTCTTGGAAAGCTTACTAGCATAATATTCATTAACAAAGGTCCCATGACTGAAGAACCTGCTGCTTGAACCATCCGACCAGTAAGTAATAAACCAAAATTCGGTGCTACAGCCGCTAAGGCCGTACCAAGAATAAAAATCAACATAGATATAATAAATAAGCTCCTATTGGAGAAACGGGTTATTAAAAATGCTGATGCCGGAATTAATATACCACTTACAAGCATATACCCTGTAGAAAGCCACTGGATCGTTGAATAATCTTTAATGTCTAAATCCTTCATTATTGATGGCAAGGCTACATTTAAAAGGGAGTTATTTAGAAATGAAACAAATGCCCCAATAAAAAGGATTACAAGCATTAAATATGGTGGTTTTCTTTTATGTAATGTTTCATTCATATATTTATTTGCCCCTTCATTATAAATTCCATTGATTCGTTTAAATCGTTTGCATATTTGCACAAAAATACATTATCCTTGCAGTATTTTGCCAAACTCTTCGAATGGATATTCTCTTTTTAGCAATTCTACTTGCTCAACATAACACTTTAAAATCTTTTTATTGATTAAACCTTTATAAACACGTTTGTTAATCGACATTAAATTAGGCTGAAATAAATAAAAGGAGCAACTGAACATACCCTTCTAAAATAAAGTGAAATTTTAATCTGTGGAGCTTTTACAGGTAGCCCACAAAAAATAGCGGGATAAATCAACAAGACCACACACCCATTCCTTTAAATACAGGCTTGTAAATCTAGTTATGTAACCATCCATAACAAGGAATATTACATAGGCTAAGTCTAACATTACATTTTTAAAGTGAGGGGAATAAGCTTATGTACCAATATTGGCATTTGAATTCAAAGGGAAACGGGGAACAATATAATAACCAAATTTCAATGTCATCATTATATGTACAGCCCCAAATAACTAAAGCTGAGGGAATGAATGGTTTGAATATTTCTGAGAATTGGAGTTGGCGCTTCTATCCAGTTGGTTGGGATTCACGGGCCAATTATACGGGTTTCAATCCCCAAACTCTCCCTTTCTCTTCAGGTCATCCAATCCATTATGCAGGGATGATACCACAAGGACAGCCTGCTAATTGGACTCCATTCCCAGGCCATGCAGGTTTTCATTTTCAAAAACCTCCCTTCCCCTGGGCCCAACCATTCAATCATGCAGGGATGTTCGCACAAGGTCATCTTGCCGCTTTACTATCGCCGCCAGCTAAAGCTTTTAAATTTAGTACCAATAACTGGGGTGCTTTCGGAAACTCTCAAGGATGGGGAGGACAGGTAAATCCCATGGGATGGGGGAATAACGGAGGGATCGGTCAGCCAGGAATGCTTGGAAACTTACTTGCAGTAGGAAAAAGCAGCATGAATGGAATAGGAATGATTAGTAGTCTAATCGGTATGGGGAAGTTCTTCTTTTAGTTAATTAGAACGGGAGGATAGATCCGTAGCCCAAACTTAAAAACAATTTCCTTTTTCATTGATTTACTCTTCTCAAACACGGCCCCAATACTCCCTCCAAGTTCGTTTCCTCGTCTTTCAAATTATAAAAACATCAAGAAAAGACATTCCAAATATGGAACGTCTTCTTTCACTTTATAAAACCATTCAACAATCTAAAATATTCTAACCGACATACTCACTCATTTAACTAAAAAATCGGTTAATTACATAATGCACTTCTAACTTTCCTTGCGAAATTTAGTGGATCATCAACGTCTTCAATATTAACGTAAATCAAATTTGGTTCATCACATAACCACTCATTGTGTATAGACGAAACGATTATTCCTTGTTTAATAATCGTAGCAACAAATCCATTGACTTCTTTTTGCAATAGCGCTACCCGGCCTAGACATAATGCTCGTTCAGTTTTATTATCTCGTGATTCGAATGAGAAGGAAGTTGTTACTCTGAAACGTTTTCCTAAGATTGTCGCTTGTATTTCATCTCGATTTATTGTTGCCACGCATTTCCCACCGGCGAATCCTTCTTGGCCACCGATAATTCTTGCAAACTGTTGACAAATTAATTCATCATTAAACGCCATACCTTGAATCATCCCACTTTTACTGTTAGGTTATGAATGAATACTTAGGTCTGAAACGGTAATGAATCTATTCTATTTATAATAACTTAAGAGTTGTGGAAGAAATTCTTCTTTAACTAACGAGTTAATAGAAGTATGGATATTTGCGACTATTGAGGACTCATCCAATCGTTATCAAGCTAAGAAAGGCACCTACCCCCAAAAACGAAAATTATATGCATCATTGACTACTGTTAATAGGACGTTATGTCATACAATGGAGTTAATATTAGAAAACTGTGAGGATGATTACGTTGATAAAATTTGCAATTAGTTATGCTGCAAGTCTGTTTGCTTTTATTTTTGGATGGTTCTTGATTTCATATATTTCTCATCCTAGCTTTATTCACCCGAACGTTGTATTAGGATTCATTAAAACGATCATCACTTATGGTAGTATACCAGCTCTTGTAGCTTGTCTAATTGGGGAAGTGTTATACAGGAAAATCAAACGATGTAGAGAATTTCAATTCGGAATTCCTGTATTTATAGGACAAGCAGTTATCTATACACTTATACCATTTCTTTTTCTTTTTCCTTTTAATTTTTCCCATTTCTTTGATTTCGTTGTACCTGTTATTATGGGGGCCTTATCTTTTTATTTAGTACGTAGAAAAATATAATTAACTTCAAGAGTGTGACAGAAAGAAGCCGGAGTGAGTAAAACCACACTGTATAACCATACAGAGCTCAAAGAACGCATCAATTCTTGCGAAACCAACATCTCTAGCAAGATCCCGTAAGGTATTTGGAGATAAAAAACTTTGAATCTCTTGAGCAAATAGTTGTAATTCATCAGATACAGAAATAGGCATACAAAAACGCTATCCTTTCCTATGATTCTACAAAAAGAATAGCGTATTTTTTTCAATTTAGGGGGGTTTTGTTGAATTAGCTTGATAGCGATTGGTGGTATCCCTTATAGGATAATAGAAGTTTGCATTTTTAATTTTTTCACACTCTATTAACAAGGCAGTTATAGCATCCTGGTTTAGCGTTAAGAATGTGAATATATTCTACTTCTTTATTATCAAAAATTTCATCTATATTTTCTCTTAAATTTACACCTTCTGTAACCCTTGCTTCTACAATCATTGAGTCAGTATTGTAGCCGCGTACAGATAGATACCTATGATGTAACATATGCGGAATTTCATTTACATCTAGCTTAGCAGTAGTTGCTCCCTTTCGTATAAATATAGGACCACTTGCTTTATAAGGCGAATTAATACTATGATATTGGTAATTCAGTAAAATTACCTCTTCTCCTACCTCTGCATCCTTCAAACTTATCCTGCAAGGATATCCAGGATTTTTATTTGCTATTATTTTGGCTGCCCCGATACTTTTTAATACTTCTTCATTCATTAGAAATAGGTTATTAAACTCCTTCTCTTGCAACGCAACGATTTGAAAGTTATTTCTCATATTCTATCCCTCCTTAATTAGTTGTTATAAAGCATTTCACTAATAATGCTACCACTAAAGTTCATAAAACTTGTTCAATAATCTTGCCCGTTTGTTGAGGATTGAATTAAAAAGCTTACAATTCTATAACAGAGAAAAAATGGCTTATTATTGTTCAATACAAAGTTGTTTACTTTTAATCAATCAGTAATGATTTATCGAAAAATACGATGAGTACAAACCACTCTTGTTAATTCATGCTATCTTTTGTTAAAGAACGTGAACTCAGTCAAGTTCTTGGTTTACGGTATTTCCACTATGGAAAGCACGGAATTGACTCGGTGAAAATCCTGTATTTCTTTTAAATGCATTATAAAAGCTAGATACACTTTGATAGCCTGTTTGATAACCAATCTCTGTACTATTAAAGACCGTTGTTAAGAGAAGTTCCTTTGCTTTCTTAACTCTGATTCTTTCTAAATATATTCGAGGAGTATACCCTGTTCTTTCTTTGAAAATCCGATTTAAATGAAAACGACTAACTCCTACCCTTGATGCAATTTCATTTAATGGCATGTTTTGAACATAATTATTTTTTATCAATCGCATAGTATCTTCCAAAACGCATTCGAACGGATCGTATATTTTTATATTTAGATCTGATCGGCATCTTTTGCATGGGCGATAGCCTGCCCTTTGAGCTTCTTGCGCATTTGAAAAAAAGGATACATTTTCATAATTAGGAACCTTAGACTTGCAAGAAGGCCGACAGAAAATTCCAGTTGTCTTGACTGCGTAAAAGAATATCCCGTCATACGCTGAATCACATGATACTGTTGCTTTCCACATGGTATCTCTGGAAAGGTTATTTTGATCCTTCATTAGATTTTAATCCTCCCTTGTAGGCGAAAATCTTATCACTCAAAATCATATAAATCGCATATATAGCCACGACAATTAACGGAACAAATATATACAATTGAAAAAATGGAATCACCAGCAAACATAAAATGAAAGAGATTAACGATGCCCACCATGCCGGTGTGTTCTTCCTAAATAATTTAACGCCTGCTGCCATTGAAAGAACATAAACTAGAATCCCAAGAGAAGTCGGTATAAACAAAATATCATCAAACGTTAGTGACAAAGCTTTTGTCACTAACACACCTGCTACCGAAAAACAGATAACAAACAATACCATCTGTCTTGGAATTTGAGTAGTTGCATGCAGCTTTGAGAAAAATTTTGGGAAAGCACCATCTCTGCTTAATGAATATCCTAATTGCGTTAGGCTGGCTACAAAAGCATTCGCTGTCCCTGTACAAATAATTAAAGCTAAAACAGCTGTAACGACTTTGGCACCTCCGCCTACTGTATCTCCCATTATAACACCAATAGGAGACAGGTTGCTTTCTTGACTGCCATACGTGGCCGTTCCAATAGTGACAAGGCTTAGCGCTAAAAATAATAGTCCAATGACAACTGCACTAATAACTGCTCCTTTGACAATATCTTTTTCTGGCCTTTTAAAGTGCTCAGCCAGATTGCAAATCGCCTCCCAACCGAAAAATGCCCAAAAGATAACCGTTATAGCGTTCCCGACAGAAAACCATCCATTTGGAACAAAGGGATTAAAATTTCCCCATTGTATTCTTGGAAACGCCACAAATACAGCTGACGCTAAAAGAATCAGTAATAAAGAACTTAAAATCAATGCAACTTTACCACTAACATTTGCGCCGTAATAATTGGAAACACCTGCAATTACCAAAATAAAGACGGCAATTAAAATTGTTTCAAAATGCGAAAATCCAAATGCCTGACTGACATAAAAAGCACCAGTTAAAGATACAATCGTTTGACCAACTGCTGCTGTTACAAAATAAAACCACCCAACGATATTGCCAAGATGATATCCAAAAGAATTTCTAACAAAGGTTGCTGCTCCACCGGAATCAGGATATATCCGTGCCAAACTAGCAAAGGAATAAGCAAGCGGAAAACTAATTATAATAACGATAAACCAGGATACAATAGATGCAGGGCCCGCTATTGAGGCCGTTACCCCCGATAAAAAAAGGACACCTGATCCTAGAATAGCTGAAATGTATAACGCAATTCCTTGAAATAATCCAATGGCTTTATTGTTCATGATCTCCCCCCTTTTATAGGATTTAGTGTACTAGTAAAAAGGGGAGAATTCTTCTTGTTTTTTGCGGTTTAATTCGTTTAATAAAACAATCAAAAGCATTTTTATTATATTTCTTCTTCAACAATCTGGCCCGATTGTTGAAGAAAGTAGCCTGTTCCAATAAAGAACTTTAATGTTCAGTAAACAACTTGTCATGAAACCATAAAACGAACCGAAATTTTTCTTAAGAGTAGAAAATTCGGCTCGCTTTATGTTGGGATTTGCTTAGCGTATATTTTCGTTAAAACGTGGGCGGGATCCCATTGCTATTAAGCTAAGAATTTAAGTGTAATATCATTTAAGGGAATACTTAAGATACAAATAAAATAGCTTTTCCATGTCGTACTGTTTTATTAAAGTCTACCCCGAGTTGTAGCTAATTCAATGCGACTGTAAATTCTGAGTTCGGTGCGCCAGCAAATACAACCGTTCCGTTCTCTGGTAGTTTCACTTTGTGATTGTCACTAACAACGGTAAAATTGACGCATACTCCATTCTCATCATACACCGCGAATGAACTTCCTGATGTCAACTCCACATTCATCGTTTTCCCTGCTGCCTCTTGCGGGATCGTAAACCATTTCGCATGCCCATTTTTTTGCAATGTAACTTTCGATAATTGACCTGTATCAAGGGGTTTTACGTTAGATTCACTGACGTAT
Source organism: Bacillus sp. CCNWLW194 (assembly GCF_037120585.1). Taxonomy (NCBI): domain Bacteria; kingdom Bacillati; phylum Bacillota; class Bacilli; order Caryophanales; family Bacillaceae; genus Bacillus; species Bacillus sp. CCNWLW194. The sequence goes on from NZ_JBBBBL010000007.1 coordinate 26,794, forward strand.
AAAAAGCTGGCCATCTCCATATATTCAGTACCATCCTCTGTATAGAAATGGGCTTCCTTTGTATCCCGCCCATTCATCACAGGAATCTGAATTTGATGCGTCGCCGTATTCGGACCTGTAATTTTTTTGCCGTCCCAATACCCATCCTTGATCGTAATTTTTGTGTTAAGAGGCATTAGTTGTCCTAGATAGTTCATAGAATTAAATTTTTCGTTAACGAGGTAGAACTTTCCACCCTCGCGCTTCGCCCATGCAGCAGCTGTTTTCTTCGGTAACACATTGTTTTCTAATTTCTGGGCTAAATAGTGAGTCAGCACATTTTGCCCTAATCCCGGTGATAATTCATATGTGCTCTCTCTCAAATAAACTTTTCCATTCTTCTCAGTGACAAAGTTAAGCTTGGAAGTACCCTTCTCATTTATAAAGCTTCCATCCGCCGTATATACATATTTTTCTTCCGGTTTAGTTGGTAAAAACAGTTCTCCCTTCTTCGTAATTTCTATTTTGAAATGGCTGTAGCTATTTCCATAAAATCCTGCTTTTTTTACCACGTCTTGGGGCACTTTAGCCTTGACTGGCTTGCCGAAGGATTTATCTGGTTTTATATCCTTAATTGTCCCTTTCTCTTTAAGCCTGGCTAGCAGTAATTTGTTTGCCAACAGTTGATTTGTCATGCTGGAGCCGCCGGAGGACAATACAGCTGCTGCCATCTTCTGTTCTGGAAGCACGACCAATGTAGCATGTTGCAGTATCGTATCCCCACCCTTAGTCAACGCTTTTATCCCATATTCACTGAATGGGTATAGTTTCACACTATCCCAGCCAAGACCATAGTTGAACATATTTCCGCTATCTCCCGGCCACATTCCTTTTTTATATTCTTCTTGTTCCATCGCCTTGACTGCTTTATTAGAGAGAATTTCTTTTCCCTGTCCCATAAATATTTGTGAGAATCGCACCACATCTTCTGCAGTAGAAGAGATTCCTCCCGTACCAATCAGATTCACCATTTCACTTGGTAGCTGTCCCTGGTATGTCGGAGAATACAGTCCAGCCCGCTTTTCGTCTTCCCATTTATCTTGCGATGTTATCGTATGATTCAGTTTTAATGGCTCTGTAAACTTTTGATGTAGAAATTCAGTAAAACTCATACCGCTGACTCTTTCTACCAAGATCTCAGCCAGTGTAAAACCGTCATTACAGTATACTGAGAACGCACCAGGGTCTGCCTTCAAGTTTTGGTTGGACAATTGTTGCAACAATATATCATGGGCATACGCATCATTATCTTTAAATAAAAATGCATTATTGAACGTCGAACCTTGCAAACCCGAGGAGTGATTCAACAGCATACGCGGTGTAATACGCTTATATCGTTTATCTTTCATTTTGAAATCAGGAATATAGCGGGCAACAGGAGCATCCAAATCAACTTTTCCTTCGTCTACTAGTTTCATAACAGCCGCAGCTGTATATACTTTACTGGTTGAACCAATTCCGTATAGAGTATCTTTGGTTAGTGGCTCTTTCCCTTCTATGTCGTTCTTACCTGTCTGCCCTGACAAAATAAGTTTACCATTATCAATCAGTGCATACTGTACACTAGTCGTCTCATAGGACTTCGTGAGCAGCGTGGCGTTCTCTGCAGCAATCTTCTCCAAATCTTTGCTAGCAACTTCTTGGCTAGATACAACCGGAGCCTTACTGCTAGAAGACGCTATCGCTCCTGTTGGTAGACTCATCGTTAGAGCTAAGGTAGCGGCTAACACTCCAGATAATTTATTTTCCATAAGAAAAATTCCTCCTTAGACAAATGATCGATTTCATCTTTTATTTGTTCAATTACAAACATCACACAAACTACTATTCTAGCTTTATCCCTACTGTCTATATTCAACAAGTAAAATACTTTTAAAAAGACCAGTATTCTCGGCTCTACCCATACTGTTCAAATTGCCGTCAACATATGCCCTCCAGCAAAAGTATCAAATCCTGGAATAACACCTGTATGTCCCCATATCAAGACAACGTTAGGAAGTTTTATTTCATAGATTCCTAGACCATATCCATTGATTCCTCCCTTTCCTGCAGGAACTGTAGTGAGTATTTGTTTTAGTTGCTGTTCCTTCAGTAATTGCCACCAATAGAATGCTCTTATTACTAGTTTATTTTTCGTATAAATGTATCCTATTTACCCTCCCTCTTTTACGCTTCTCTATATTTGTATCCTATACAATAAAAATTTCTTTTTTCTTATCCATTTCTTACAATTTCCTTACGTTCAAATCACTTCTATAATTAGGTAGGTTTTATTTTAAAATCTCCAGGATAATAAATGCTTATATAATCCCACGATTTCATAGAAGATGGATTAATAACCATGCGCCAAATCATCATGCACATCTCTCATATTTCCTTGGATTCCCCCCTCAACCTTTACAACAGTTCCAACCGGCATCAACACTTCTTCACGTTCTTATAAATAGTAATAACTAATCAACTCCTTACCTGAAAATAAATGAATATAGAAAAAGAGAGATAAGGTTAAAATACCTTTATCTCTCCTTTTCTCTCACATATTATACGAAGGATTTTTTTGTTTTGGGGTTAATCTGTTTTCTTAGCTTGATGGGCATGCAAATTTTCTACACCTAGCTTTTAGAAAAAAGAAACAACCTCTAATATAATTGACGTTGTATGAGCTTAGCTTGATAGCGATGGAGTACCGTCAGTATTTCGGAAAAACCACACTAAGAGTATACAAGATTTTATACAGTTTTTCGGTTAATCCAATAACAGACAAGAAACCTAAAATCGCAGCAGGATCGAAATGTATAAGAAAATGCATGTATCCATAGAACAAAAAAGACGATTCCCTTGTGAAATTAGGGATTCGTCTTTTTCTTCGCTACCGATAACAAGAATTGTGTAAATAAGCTTTCCATATGGGCGGCTTATTTTATGTTTGCTTAGCCTGGATTTTTTCAAATATACGATATTTTATTTGTTGATATTTTTTTAATCCTCATTATTGATTTCTATTGTACCTGTTCTAGCACTAACCTTTAAAATATTTAACAGATTATCAGGTGTCTTGATTTCCACTTCATATTCAAATGTAGATTGTGTTAAGTTGTCATCTTCTAATTCAAATTCTTTTTTCACATTCATAATTTCTCCATTTGTATGCGCTAAAGCAATTTCACGAACTTGTTTCTCTGTGTAGTTTTCATTCTTTTTGGCATAATTGTAACCCATACCATAATATCCACCAACAATAGCAATACCACTTACTAAAATAGCAATTACACTTATCATTATTTTCTTTTTATGTTTTAACATTTCCATCCACTCCTTAATGATTAATCCTCTATTCCAAATCTTGCTTCAAGTGCATTTTCTGCTTGCTCTAATTGATCTTCCAGTATATCGTGTTCTCTTTCTTGCGCTTTATATTGTTCAATCGTTATCGTTCCAGCGCGATAATCTGCTTCAAGCTGATTATCAGATAGGTCTATCTTGTCATCTAATTGATCAATTTCTTTTTTTGCTGCTAAGTACGTATTTAAGTTTTCTTCTTTTACTCCAACTGGGTTCGTGTTATTTGCCTTTTCAACGATAGATGTGACTTCGTTTTTGAAATCCTGTATTTGCTTCGTATCATTCGTAGCAGGCCCTGTTTTGTTTGGTTCTTGCTGCAGTTGAGCAACTTCTTTTTGTAATGTATCATTTTCCACTTTCAGTTGTTGTACTTCTGTATTGTTATCAGCTTGAGTAGAACAAGCTGTTAAGAATAAACAAGACATTGCTCCAATCAACATCCACTTTCTCATTCTGTTTTCCTCCCTTTACATGTGCACCTTAACCTTGCCTTTATATTACTGAACAAACATTAAAGGAAGATTAATATAACAAAAAATAAAATGATATAATTAAATCGTTTCTAATCTTTCTTTAATGTTTTGGAATTATAGTGATACATATTAATAAGAAGAAAAGGAGAATGTTAATGCGAGTTCTTATTGTCGAAGATGAACAAGATTTACAAAATATATTGGTAAAACGATTAAATGCAGAACATTATAGTGTCGATGCATGTGGGAATGGAGAAGATGCCCTGGATTATATAAACATGGCTACCTACGATTTGATTGTGCTTGACATTATGATTCCCCGCATAGATGGTTTACAAGTATTACAAAGATTACGCGCGGACAATCATACAACTCCGGTCTTGCTTCTTACAGCTAAAGATACAATTGATGATCGCGTAACAGGACTCGACTTAGGTGCGGACGATTATTTAGTAAAGCCGTTTGCTTTTGACGAACTGTTAGCAAGAATTCGAGTGTTAATGCGAAGAAAAACAGGTAATGCATCTAATGTGTTTGAAATCGCTGACCTAGTAGTAGATTGCAAAATGCATAAAGTAACAAGAGGAGACCAAGTTATCACTCTTTCCAGTAAAGAATTTGCTATTTTAGAATATATGATTCGTAATAAAGAAGTTGTGTTGACACGAGATAAAATTGAGCAACATGTGTGGAATTACGACTATGAAGGTGGATCGAATATTATTGATGTTTACGTCCGCTATCTTCGTAAAAAAATTGATAGCCAGTTTGAAACGAAGTTAATTCATACAGTACGAGGAACTGGTTACGTATTGCGAGTAGAATCATGAAAAGACTATCAATAAAAATGAGAGTAACCCTGTGGTATACGGGGCTAATTGTAATTATTATGGCACTCGTGTTAGCTTTTATTTTAACTTCTTCAGATAAAGTTTTGCTTTTTAATATGAAAGATCAATTGAAGAGCACAGTAAAAGAAAGCATTGAGGATATCGAGTATAAGCATGGAAAATTAAAGATGGACGATGATTTTGAAACCTTAGAAGATGGAGTAAATATCATCATTTATAGTAAACAAGGTGAGCTGCTGGTAGGAAATAGTCCAACAAGCTTTAATAAAAAGATATCGCTTAAATCCGATGAAATACAAACCATTAAAGATGGTAATAAAGAATGGATCGTATATGATTTTCTCCATAATACAGGCGGCGATGAGCAAGTCTGGGTTCGTGGGATAATGACCATGAGCCAATTATCATCAACGATGAATACACTTATCATAGTAACACTCATCTCATTTCCATTACTTATTCTCATTGCGGCAGTGGGAGGATATTTTATTACGCAAAGAGCGTTTCGACCTGTGCAACAAATGAGTGATTCAGCCAGTAAAATTGGTGATGGTAAAGACCTTTCGAAGAGAATTAATTTAAAAGGTTCACCGAAAGACGAAATGTATCATTTAGCACAAACTTTTGACAAAATGTTTGAGCGATTGGAGACATCATTTGAAAGTGAAAAACAATTTACATCTGACGCATCTCATGAATTAAGAACACCAACATCTGTTATTATTTCGCAATGCGAATACGCTTTATCGCAGAGAAATAATTCGAAAGAAATGGAAGAATCGTTAGAAGTAATTTTAAAGCAATCACGTAAGATGTCCTCGCTAATCTCACAACTCTTACTATTAGCAAGAGCTGACCAAGGAAACCATAATACTTTCCAATTTGAATGTATTAATATGAGTGAATTAACGGAAATCGTTGTAGAAGAGCTTTCACTAATGGTTCAAGAAGCTTCAATTGATATAACAACTAATATAGAGGAAGACCTGTTTATGAAAGCAGATCAAACATTGATGATGCGTTTATTAATGAATTTACTAACGAATGCGATTGCTTATAGCAAAGCGAACGGAACTGTTCATATGCAACTGTTCCGCGATGAAGCCAACATAATAGGTAAAGTCTCCGATAATGGCATAGGCATCAGCGAGCAACATATTACGAAAATATGGGACAGATTTTATCGAGTTGACGCAGCACGAACATCTTCAAACATCGGAAACACAGGTTTAGGATTGTCGATGGTAAAATGGATTGTCGAACTACACGGAGGAGACATTACGGTTGAAAGTGAATTAGGAGAAGGCAGTACTTTTACATTTAAACTACCAATTGAAAAACAAGCATAATTTATGCACGTCTGTAGCTTCAGAATAAAGATTGATTCAAAAGCTCTCTTCAACCCTTATATAAAAGTAATTGACGCATTTTAAGCATCATCGATTTTATCGTTTTGGACAACCTGTTCCGTTAAGTTAATATACATGTGGAAAAAACGATCGAAATAAAACCCCAGAAATCCAAAGGTCTCTGGGGCTGCATTATATATTTAGCTCTTTTTGCTTTTTGTTTTGTTTATGTTTATACAGCAATTTTCGACTTATTAGAGAAATCACTAATAAAGTCAGGATCAATACGATAAGTTGCATAAATGACAAATCAAAATATTTAGCACCTGTAACTATTAAAAGCGTAGAAATCGTGCCTTTTACAACGAAAAAAATAATAACCCATAATCCGCCTTTTTTCCAGTTCATTTTTATATTACCCTTTCCTGCTTTTAAGTTCTTAAAAGATTTAGTAATAGTTCTTGAATGTGATACCTTAATAGAAATCTATTATATTAACAAAAAAGTCATGTCTAATTAAATACGACGATTCTATAATAAGTGAAAATGATATTCATTGTCAATTTTATTGACTATTTGAATACTTATTCTTTATTTTAATCTCTTTTTAATTTGTTTTTTATAAGCAATTAACTCTTGTATTCTAACAAAAAACACCTCCATTGAATTCCCACACTTAGTATGCGAATTCAAGAGGTGTTTTTTTCATGTACCATTAGATAAGATTTCCTGCTTTGTTTATTCGTTTAAGTTTTTGATACGTAGCTATTTTCTAGTACACAATAACTGGATCATACGTGTTCAAACTATCATACACAGTTTTTGCAACATTAGGAAGAAGGTTCACACACCCGCCTGATCCCCCTGTTACATAAGCATTATTTCCCCAGTCTTTTCGCCAGCCGGCATCGTGGAATCCTTGACCGCTATTTGTGAATGGAACCCAGTAATCTACTTTAACTGCATAATCAGCTTTACCTACTGCGCTACCTCTTAGCGTGTATGGTGTTCGTTTGTATAGGACGTACCACACACCTGGTGATGTATCTTCACCCGTGCTATGTTTACCCGTTACTACATTTGTTGTAACGACTAATTTCCCATCTTTATAAATCCAAATTTGCTGATCTGCAATTGAAACTTCTGCATATGTGTCTCCGATACCATTATTCGATGTTGTTTTATAACCGATACCTTCCTTCTCCCAACCATTTCCGTGAATATTAGAAGCAGAAAGTGTTTTTTCGCCTTTCTCAAAGGCTTGTTGAACTTGTTTTGTCTCTTTTTCAACATCTAATGCCCAGCCGTATCCTTGTCCTTTTACTGATATGACCGAACCAGAATGTGTTTTAAAAGCGAAGTCTTTATGTAATGTAGATTTAGCCTTATTAATTTCAGTAATCTTATTCTTAATATCGCTCGCATCGATTGTCACTTTCATATCCTTTGACATAGAGGCATTTTGAATTAAATCTTTCGCTTTTAATGAATACACTTCATTTTGCACTTTATAATCAACAGACTGCCCAAGAAGATTCTGTAATGCTTTTTCTTCTTTTTTAATAATCGGATCGTCTTCTTTAATAGGCTGTATGTATGCAGACTTTAGATGAATTTCGCTTTTATGCTTCTGCTTATCATAATCTTTTAGTAAACTCGTAACGTCATACTGTTTTCCATCAACGCTCTTCGAAATAATAACTTTCCCTTGTTCAAGCTTCGCCATAGCATCTTGAGGTGCTTTTAATTTTTCATTCATAGAGACGAGCTTTTCTTCTACAAGTTTTTTCATCGTTTCACTACGGTACTTCTCTGCCTTTTCTGGTAGTAGTGAATAATTTTTTTCCTTTGCAGAAGGGAAAAATGTCCACTGGCTTTTTAATAGTTTCTTAACTTGCGGCGAATCTTTTTCCGTCAGTTCCGTTTTCGTCTCTTTTTCATCTAAAATTTGTTGTTGATCAATATAGACTTTGTTTGCTAGTCCAGATGTTTTTAATTTCTGTATTGCCTCATCAGCGCTCATACCACCGACTTTTGTATCGTTAATCGTAACATTTGAATTGAAGTGAGTTGCCTGGTAATAACTCATTCCCCCAATGAGAAGTGCAATTACACCGCCACCCGCTGCGATAAGCTTCCAATTTGTAAAACGTTTTTTCGATCTTACCCGTTTTTTCTCAACTTCTTCAACAGATTCATTTACTGTATTGTTGTTCATCAATCTTTCCCCCGTATACATTAACGTCAATTGATTTTAAACCAAAACCATTGACTAGTGTACCTTATTTTTCCTGAAATTTCATTGTTTTTAACAAGATTTTATCTCATTTAATCGATTAAAGTTAGATTTTTTAATAGAAAGATATATAAAGATGGTAGATAAAGTGAAAAAGGGAGCCACCAATCGAACTATTACAGCCCCCTTGCATTCCCCAAATTTTGAAGGGTTATACTCTCAATGAACACTTTAACTTAGTGAAATATTTTTTAGAAGTTTCAAGTTAGAGGAAGGCACCGTAGAATTTCTTTTATGAAAAATATCCACAAAAAAGGTTCTAATTTTAGACTCTTTTTTGTGAATATTTTAATGTAGCATATTTTATAAAGTTATAATCCCCTAGTTCACTACATATAAATGCTTCCCGCTTTTCGCCACGTTTCACAACATCTACTATCAGCCTAACTAATTTCACCTTATGATCTTTATCATCAACAATTTTAAGTTTCTTTAAACTATTATATATGTTTGTACCACGCTTTGTTGATACGACTAATCTTTACAGGTGTTGAGGTTTTAGACTCATTCTTTGGTGTAATTATATTATTAGAACATCCTGCAATCATGAGACAGCATGTAGCCAATAAAACCAATAACATTAATTTATTCAAATAGCCACTCCTACATAAGCGAAATATTATATTAAGAAAATTAAACATAACATCGAACCTTTGTAAAAACAATATATTTTCTGTTTTTATTATACATTAGCGGATTAATAGGCACCTTAAAGTGCCTTAATCCGGCAATGTCCAATTTCCATTTTATCCGATTCTCAATATTTATTCCAATATAAAAAGATAGCTATTTTGTTGAAAACTAATTACCTCTCAAAATGAAAAATACGAACTGAATTTCTATAACCATATATCTTTATTCAGCTAACTTATCTCCCGTAACAATCCGAAACAACGTGGCTGCATTCTTCCCTTCTAATTGAACGTACTGACTATTCCCCGCTATGATTTCTATTTTATCCTTATTAGGAATTACCCAAATTTGATATAGCACAGCTTTCGCCTCTATTTTCGGATTTTTAGATTGAAAAATAAAGTGATAATCAGCCGGACGAGACATTTCCACTTTTTTATTCTCAAAATTAGTATCATTTAATATTTTCTTTACTTGCCGAACTTGCTTATTATCTGTAACTACCTTCAAGTCTTCATATTTATCATCAACATGTTTTTGCACTTTGATTGTTTGTTCTTCATTTCCTAGCATATTCGAACAGCCCGTTACTATGAATATAACTATGGCAATAAAAACCACAGATAAATTTCTACCCTTCATATTCATCTACCTCATTTCATAAAAATTCAGATTATTTTAAAATAAAGGTAATTACTTTATGGTTAGAAATATAAAAAATATCAGGAAAGGAGCACCATTCATGCAGTTAAAAACATACACTTGGAAAAGTTATACGTTTCTTATTGTAAGTATATTCGTTACTATTAATCTCTTTCTCTTCACACCTATTTTAGAAAGAGTTGGAGTAGAATATGTCTTGCCTTTCGCCTACTTCATATTAGCTTCTGCTGTTATAACGCTTATATTGGCTGTTATTTCACTCTGTAGCCGTACTGAAAAGAAAGTTTTATCAATTATCGGTTTATGTTTTACTCTATTTAACACAGTAATTATTTTATTTTTCCTTTGGTTTGGTTACCATTTCGCTTAAGTGAAATATAAATAAACTCCATAAGCCACAAATAAAATGAATAGAATAGAATAGAAATGCCGAGTACTGTGTATATAATCCATTTTACATTTGAACTCATATACTCCCCCTTCTCACTTCATAACAATTCCATTATATAACAAAAAAACATTGGATACCCAATGCTTTTTCACACTTACGCAAATAAAGACGTATTCGCATATAACGCTGGTGAACCACCTGAATGTACGAATAAAATGTTGTCTTCTTTATTAAATGTACCTTTTCTAATTAAGTCGATTAGTCCCGCTACCGCTTTACCTGTATACACTGGATCAAGTAAAATACCTTCTGTTTTCGCAAGTAATTGAACTGCTTCCACCATTTCTGGCGTTGGTAACGCGTAACCTGGCCCTACATATTCATCAAAGCATGTAACCGCTTCGCGCGGGATAAAGTTTGGAATACCAACGTGAGCCGACGTTTCCTCTACAAGTTTTGCTACTTTCTCCTCTTGCTCTGCTTTTCCTCTACTTACGTTAATTCCGATTACTGGGATGTTACTTTGTGTTCCTGCAAATCCAGTAATTAAACCAGCGTGCATACCAGCGCTACCACTTACGCAAACAACTGAACTGAAATCAATTCCTTGATCAAATGATTGCGCCATAATTTCTTGCGCACAAGCAACGTATCCCAATGCACCAGTAGGATTTGATCCACCAACTGGTATTACATATGGTGTACTACCTTTCTCACTTACTTCTTTCGCTACTTTTTGCATCTCTTCCATAAGATCTGCTCCGTTTGGTACAATAATTACATTTTCAGCACCTAATAAATGATATAAGAAATAGTTTCCGTTAAAATCTGGCTTCTCTTCTGGCTCAAGCCCTTCTTCTAATACAAGAATACATTTCATTTTTTCTTTCACCGCAGCTGCCAGTGTCAGGCGGCAATGATTCGACTGAATACCACCAGCTGTAATTAACGTATCCGCACCTTTTTCCTGTGCATCTGCAACTAGAAACTCTAACTTTCTCGTCTTATTTCCACCAGCTGTTAAACCAAGTAAATCATCTCGTTTAAAATAAATAGTCGGCCCACCAAGTGCTTCAGAAAAATTATTTATTTTTTCAATTGGTGTATATGATTCTGTATATTTTTTTCTCGGGAATTTAGCTAAATTCATAAATAACGCTCCTTTTGTACTTCTTTCACAATGTATGTAACGTTACTATTATTGCATGTAAAAATGGTGAAGTCATCTTTCTAGGGGAAAAATGTATTGGATTTTCAATTTTCATTGCGGTACATGAAATTATACGAGTACTTTAGACTTCAATACGGTGCATGAAATTTATATCATTGATTTTTCAAATATATCAGCGATTCTTAATTTATATCAGCGATTTTTCAAATATATCGACTTACCGACAAAAAGTGACAAAACCAAAAGAGCCCAAACATTTAAATGTGGGCTCCCTCCAATCACTTATTTTCCGAAAAACGAAGAAGCTGCGTTAATCCTGGCTCTAAATTCATTTCGCCTTTATGGCGTACGTATACAATCTTATTCCCATCAAATTTCGGAGGATTCCCTGGATTATACGTCAGCCACTCGTTCGTTCCTTCTATAGAGTACTCCATGTATTCTGTTGCACCGACAACTACGTTTTTACTATCATCAGCGGTTACATTTGGTGCCATTTGTGCAATTTTCGAATCACTAATTAATAATTTTTTTATTTCCTTATCACGTTTGTAATCGTAAGCTGTCACCATTACATCGCTACCATATGCTTTCACTTGCAACCCTTGTTTAAATGAATAGCGATCAGGAGCAGTCTTCTCTCCGCCATTTGGTCCAGCCCGTTTCAATCCCGCCCGTATTTACAACCGTAAATCCTTTATTATCTCCGCCTGTAATTTTCTTTTTACCAGCCCAGTCTGGTAAGTTTAAATCCCAATGCGTGTGACTCGTGAAGAAAACAACTTGCGGATAGTCTTTTAATATATCGTACAACTTATCAACGTTTAAATAATCTTGTAAATACGGATTTTGTCTTGATCCAGATACTGTATCAGGTAAAACGTGATGAGAGAAAATGAAGATTGGCTTATTTTTATCTTTTTGAATATATTCTTCTAAATTTTGTTTTAACCAACCTAATTGCTCATCACTCATATATACTTCATCCCACATTTTTGAATCGTGGTATTTCATATATTTTTCAGTTCCTAAAAATAAAAGCGGATAACCGTCTAATTCTTTTTTATGATATACCTTTTCTTGTCCGCTAAATTGTAAGTAGCGACCAAATAGCGTTTCTTCCGTTACACCATTTGGCCATGTACTTTGAGAGAGCTTCCCATCAGCTGTCCATTTACCAGCATAAAACTCATGATTCCCAACAGTTGACCATACATTCTCTGGATGCTTATTTTTGTTTAATACACGCTTCACATCATCATATTGGGACTGTTGTCCAGTTGACGTTATATCCCCATTCATAATAAGCGCTCTAGAAAGTGGCGTCACTTTGTTCATATCTTTTAATACGTGATCAAAATCTCCTAAATCCCCTTGAATGTCACTAATAACGTTAAAAGTTGTAGCTGACTTTCGAACTTGCTCTTTCCCTTCCGCATGCACTGAAAACGTCGGCAATAATACCGCCATAACTGCTAACGAAGCAACTGCCTTTTTCATACAAATTCTCCCCTAATAATAGAATGTACAAACTGACATGTTCTGCTTTCTCTTAGGTGCTTGTCCAATTCACATTATAAGGAGGGATTGTAAAGATAGATGGCATTAAAAGTTAAGTGTTTTTTAAGAGATTTTGTCGTTTTTTGCACTCCGCAATTAACGATTCGCGCCAATCTAGCTTTCTAGCTTTCAACATTACATAAATGTAAATTTTGATGTTAAATCTCTTAGTTTCATACGTTGTTTTTTATTACTTTTAATTTTCGGGAAAAATCCACTAATTAATAGAGTTATAATCCAAGCCATTATTAGAATAAAATTTATTGTATTACCGGAATTCAAACTGAAAACTCTCCACAAATAGGCAGCACAAAAAACGAGAACAGCAGTAATAACAAGTAAAAATGTCCTAACTACTAATCCGATGTAAGATTTCCTCTCTTGCTTAAGAATGAAAGTTCTTCTACCTTTGTACAATCTAATCACAAACAGCAGCAAATATAAACCAAGTGTGGCTCCAATAACAATTGATGTAATAGAGTTGTTTTTTCTCTGCTCAGCTAGAGCGAAGTAACTTTCAGGTAATTTTCCAGTTTCATATTCAATCCATGCGTGGTATATATCCTGTCGTAAGTCTATACCCCCTTCACTATTCGTATGAATTACCAATCCATCCTTTGTATTAGGAATGAAACCATAAAAAGAATGCCAACCTCGATTGTCACCAGAATGATAAATTAATTTCCATTGATTAGATAGTTTTTTTTCAAATATACCTAAACCATTCTCCCCTAATACCGGCTTTTGCATTTCCTCAACACGTTCACTTTTGATGACACCATTACCTTTATTATTTGCATCCATACTTGCAAGTATCAATGTCATCATATCGGTAACATTTGTCTTAAGACCTGCAGCAGCCTGTTCGGTAAATTGGTAACTAGGGAGCTCCTCTCCAAAATATCCATAAGCTTTCGAAAGGTTATGGTTTTCAGGACGTTGTAAGAATGAACTAGATTTCATTCCTAAAGGTTTCATAATTTGTTCTTCCATATAACGATCAAACGGTATTCCGGTAACTTCTTCAATTACAAGTTGTAAAATTGTATATCCACCACCAGAGTAATTTGTTTCTGAACCTGGTTTATCGGTAACCTCCACTGGTTCATTAAGCCATCCTTTTCCAGACAGAGATTCCTCGATAGAATCAAGATGCTTCCCCGGTGCAACCCCAAGGTATCCTTTATGTGCAGATAGCCCTGCAGTATGACTTAACAATCTTCTTATGGTTACTTCTTTATTATTAAACTCTGAATTAGGTAATTTCCATTTGGTCAGATATTTTCCAACGGGATCATCTAGTAATAAATGTCCTTCATCTACAAGATGCAAGATTCCCCACGCTGTAAGGTTTTTAGATATGGAACCAGCTTGAAACAACGTATCATCACTAACCGCTTTTTTTGTCTTTTTGTCTACATAACCGTAGTTAAGTGTATAAGCAATACGCCCCTCATGTACAATCCCTATTGCAACCCCTGGTACATTATAATTTTCTTGCCATTTTGGTACCTGTTCATCCATCTTTTTTTTAAAGTTTTCTATATTCCTATCAGTCAATGTACCCGATTCTGCCCTCGCTACTTTCATAAACCACACTTCATTCGTAATTAGCATACAAATAATTAAACATAAAATACCTTTGCATATTATCAATGCTTTTTGTCTATCCTTCATTTGCTCCACCCTTTTTTCAGAATATTCTACCCATCAATCAGAGTATCCCATTCTAATATCCCGTTCTATCGATTTTTATTACTTAACCTTACAAAATTGTAATAAAAATCAAAAAGTTAAATACTTAGGTGTTTTACTGTTCTTTATCCAAGGGCAATGAATTTAATACGAAAAAAAGACACAGAGATTCCTCCCCATGCCTACTAATCCTCTACTTCTTCACCGCATGTACATAATGCACTGTTTCAAAAGCTTCTAAATAATCGTTTCGTCCTTCAAAATATAATTTATTTATGTCTTCTGGTGATAAATGCTCATAAATGAGTAAGCCCGCTTTCTCTAACAGTGCTTCCATTTCGGCATAAGAAAAACATGATTTCATCGGTTCTCCACCTACCGCAGCCATTTTTACCATGTTTTCAACTCGATTGGACAATCCCTTTTCCGTAAATAAGTTTTCATCCGGATAATCGAAAACGATAGAACTCCCTACCGGAACCATCTCGAATAAGTATTCTATTAAACTAGAAAGTTCCTCTTTCGTTAAATAGTACGTAACACCTAAAAGACTAAAGAAAGTCTTTTTATTTTCAAATGCTTCATTCCGTAACTGTTCATTGGAAAATCCTTTCGTAAAATCCATTGAAACAAAATGAAGGTTGTTTGGAATTTCAAATTCTGCTTCTTTTATTCTCTCCTTCTTAAATCTTTGCGTAGAAGGATGATCTATTTCAAATATTTCTATTTTATCCTCTAACTCTCGGTGTCTAAAACTAAATGTGTCTAAGCCTGCACCGAGTATGACGTATTGTTTTGCGCCTAATGCAATTTCATGTAACAATACTCTTTCACAATATGCCGCACGTGCTAAAGGTGTTGGTGATAACTGAACTTGTGTAATCCATTTTAATATTTCTTTCGGATTATCTTGAAACTGCTCAGCAATGTCTGTATTGAAAAAATGTATCCCTTGAACCATATTCGTTTCAATATTAATTCGTTCTTTTGGCGATATGAATTCTTTAGCGATGTAATCATCAAAGATTTTCGGATTATCAAATTCACTATGATATGCCCTTCCGAAAGCTGATACTAACGACGTTACACTTGCTTCACCTTGTTTCACGCACATACACTCTCCTTCATTTTCACAATAAAAATAGGATCCCCTGGCCAGGAGAACCCTATTATACACGTTATTTTTATATTGGTAAATTATAGCATAAATAAGTTTTTTTGTAAAGTTTCCAGCCTACTATCACTCCGACACTTTGTATATTATCTGGCAGGAAAATGGTCGATTCACAACGAACATTCCTGATTATAACAATACTTATGGAAGCCAATATGAAACGATTCGTCATTATTACAGTAGGAAAAACTACATTTGCAAAAGCTTTAGAAAAAGAGTTACCCCACTCTTTCGTTATGGATCAAGATAACCAAGCAGAATTTGTTAACACGCATTATGAAAAATTACAGCCAACTGAAGGCGCTAATACATTTAAGCACGGTCTTTCAAAATTCATTGTTGATTATGCAAAAGAACATACGAGTTTACACTTTATTATTTGCAATTCAAATAGAAGCCGAAACGGCCGGATGTATTTGCTAAATGAATTGTTTCAGAAAGAGGAATACGTACGCATACTCGTTCATTTTGACATTCCAAATGATGTACTTTATGAAAGAGTGGCTCGAAGCACGCGAAGTACGAATATTTTTAGAGGTGGTTATTCTAGTTTCAAAGAAGTACTCGATCGACAACAGGCTGAATCACTACATGAAGATGTGGTGGATCCTGTAGAAAACGAGGCTGATTATTTGTTTGTTATTCGCAATAGTAAAGATGTAAACTTTACTATAGAAGAAATTGTTCATCTAGCTAAAGATTTGTCCCCTACCCCAAAATAAAAGAATTTTAAAATTACATAATCATAGATTATTATGCAAATCCTTCCTCTAAGCGCCTAACATGGTATATAATGATAAGATAATCTACTTCTATATGCTCATTTTTACACAAAACAGCTCATGCATATGAAAGAAAAGAGGTACAAAAATATGAAAACAAAACAAACAATCGCTGCGTCTACACTAGCTTTAGCAATGATTGCTGGCGCAAACTCTGCTCATGCAGAAGTAACTGATGCTACTCCTCAGCAAAGTACGGGAGATCGATTAGCTGAAATTAAGCAACATAAACAAGAGTTAGATGCGAAATTGCAGCAACACAAAGAAAACGCGGATCAAACATTGAATGAACTTAACAAGGTTAAGGAAAATGTTGATACGAAGGTGAATGAACTACATGAACGTAAACAAGTTGCCGATGAAAAAATCAACGAAATTAAACAACATAAACAAGAGCTAGATGCAAAACTTCAGCAAGATAAACAAATCGCCGAAGATAAAATCGCTGAAATGAAAGAGCATAAAAAACAAGTAGATGATAAAGTTGCTGAAGTAAAAGAGCATAAGCAAAATATCGATAATAAAGTTAATGAGATTAAAGAACATAAACAAACTGTCGATGAAAAAGTGAATGAAATTAAGCAACATAAAGAAAACATCGATCAGAAAGTTACTGAACTTAAGGAAGTTAAAAAACAAGTAGATGAAAAATTAGCTGAGTTAAAGAAAGCGAAACAAACTGCTGAGGACAAACTTGCTGAGCTAAAAGAAAACAAGCCGAATACTGGTAACACGTTAGAAGAACTTAAGAAAATTAAAGGCAATTTAGATAGTCTTTCCGCTAACTTAGAACTAGCTAAACAAGATGTGAAAAACAAACTTGCTGAATTACAAAAGGCTAGACAAGACTTAATCAATAAAATCAATGAAATTAAACAAGCGAAACAAACTGTTTCAGACGATCTATCAAAGAAAAAACAAGACTTAGACATTAAAATTAACGACTTTAAACATACTGAGAAAAAAATTGATGACAAATTAGCTGAGATACATACAACGAAGCAAAATGTAGATAACAAGATCAATGAAGTATCTCAATCGAAACAAACAGAAACAAAGACTGGTACTACAAATGCAAACAACAATGCTAGAGAACTTCCTAACGCTGGTAGTGAGCAATCAAATAATATGACTTTAGGTATGTTATCTGTATTAGGCGGGATTTTATTAGTAACACGAAATAGAATTAAAACGTTATTCTCAAAATAAAGCCATTATACTTCTTAAAAACAATTATACAAAGGCCAACCGCATGTACGGTTGGCCTTTTTCTTTATATTAACTGTCCATCTCGAAGCGTCAATATACGATCACATACATCAAGCATTCTTTCATCATGTGTAATCATAATGGCTGCTTTTTGGCTCTCTTTCACTTCGCGTTTCATCATTTCAACGACTTCACGTGCGCGTTTTGAGTCTAAGCTTGCCGTTGGTTCATCTGCTAATATTAAATCTGGGTTGTTCATGAAAGCTCGAGCGATTGCCACCCTTTGTTTTTCCCCACCAGATAGTTGATTTGGATAATGATTTTTTCTTTCTCCTAATCCAAATGCCGTTAATAAATGATCCGCACGCTTTTCTGATTCTTGTTTACTTTCTTTTTTCAGCTTTGCAATGTAAAGCAATTGTTCTTTCACATTTAAATATGGAACAAGATTTGCAAATTGGAAAATGAATCCGATTTTTTTCAAACGAATGTCTGTCATTTCCTTTTCCGATAACTGCGTAATATTTTGCTCACGAATGTAAATATCCCCTTTTGACGGTGATAATAAAGCACCCGCGATTGATAATAACGTACTTTTCCCTGATCCAGAAGGACCGACGATTCCGATAAATTCTCCGGCTTTCACATCAAGCGATATCGGATGAAGGGCTGTTACTTCTGTATCCCCTTCTCCGTACACTTTACTTACTTTGTCTAATTTTAATAATGAAGTCATTACATCCCGCCTCCAATTGCTTCTAGCGCATCAACTTTTAATACTTGGTATAACGAAATAAGTGTTCCTAAAATACTAATGACGATAAAGATTGCTGCATATTGTGCAATCATCGGTGTTGTTAATAAGAACGGCATACCTGCTGGTAAAATTGTTTCTAACCCTTGTACAAGAACAATACTAATTACCATCGCAACGACTGATAAAAATAACGCCTGTACGACTAAGCTATTTGCTAAATAAGAATTCTTTGTACCAATTGCTTTTAATACGCCTAATTGCTGTGTTTTTTGTAGTGTAATAACGTAGAAAAATACACCGATTAATAACGCAGCGATTACAAGTAAGAACGCAATAATCATCGTTAATGTTCCTTGCTCTTCTTTAAACCCTGGAATACTTTGTAGTACTTCTTTTTTATCAATAACATGAGCATTTTTAATCTCTTTATCTGTATTAAGCGCAATTGCACTATAATCTTTTTGGTTTGGTTGTGAGATAGCCCCCCATACATCTTCATTTACATATACGACTGGTGTATGGCTAAACATTTGGTCTTTCGTAAATCCAACGATTTTAAATTCTTTCTTTGAAACAGGATCAATAATTGTATCCCCAATATCGATTCCTTTTTCTTTAATGGATTCGTCAGCAACCATTTCATTGTTTGCTGTACTTAATTTCTCACCTTTTACAATGTTCGGTTCTAAAAATGTATCGCGTTCACTTGAGAAAATGGCAATATCAACCTTTTTCGAACTATCTTTCTTTTCGTACGTTGAAACTTTCACGCGAAACGGAACTGCCTCTTTCTCGCCTACTTGATTGACTACGTTATCTACATCGTCTTTCTTAATTTGTGAACGGAGTAATTTATTTTCCGCATCATCTGCTAAAACGAACTTATTTGCCTCCATATTTTGAATCGATGAAGCATTATCATATGATAATCCATTTGCTAATCCTGAAATAACAAGGACTAAAAATGATAATAACACCATAATCAGTCCGATTAATCCGTATCTTAATTTTGATTGTTTCAATTCACGCAGAGCTAAAAACATTTCGCTCGCTCCTTCCTCTTTCTTTCTATGCACTTATCATAAAAAAGAAATATGAACGGAATATGAACAGAAGATTACAGAAGAAAGATTAAATTTTCAGAAAGTATTGAAAATAAACAAAATCCTTGATACAATTCAGTCAAATAATCTTGACCGAGTAATTTCATTTGAGGAGTTGATTATGTTGAAGCCCATGTTCACACTAACTACTTATAGCCAACTAAAAGCAATAAGCGACCCACTACGTGTCGAAATGATGATGCGTCTATGCGAACGTCCTTATACAGGACAATTACTATCTGAGAAATTCGGCATTCCAAGGGCGAAAATTCATTATCATTTAAAAGAATTAGAGAAAAATGGTTTTATAGAAATCGTATATACAGAAGAAAAAAATGGCATCGTTCAAAAGTTTTATCAATCTGTCGCGAAAGGCTTCACACCTGCTGCAGATCTATTACCTCATTTAGAAATGTTAAGCGAGTCAGGTCGCCAAATCTTTTTACAAATGACAGAAATGACGAAAAGCCATATTCTCGCTGCACCAGAAGAAGCTTTTACATTACGAAAAGTAAGCGAAGACCCGGCTGAGTGGAATTACGTTTCATCCTGCTGGGAGTTTGATGCTACGCCGGAACAATTTCAAGTGTGGGTGAAAAAGTTTTATGAATTGATGGCTGAATTAAATGAAATCACAAAAGACGCGGAAAACGATCCAAATAGTAAATCGTATTACATTTCTACCACTGCACTACAAATCGATGAACGAGCAATGCAACGATTTGTGAAAGAAGAAGAAAAATCGTAACACGATTTTTTTTACATAAACGGTCAAATTTATTTTACCGAATAAATTTATTATAAAGGAGTAGATTAAATGGACATATTGAAAAACCGGAATTTCCTCTTATTATTTTTAGGGAGAATTTTTACAAACATAGGAGATAGCTTGTATTATGTAGCAGCGATGTGGCTCGTATATAAGCTGAGTGGTAATCCTTTTTATTCTGGATTAGCTGGTTTCCTTACGTTATTACCTTCTGCATTACAATTTCTTACCGGTCCATTCGTTGATAGATGGTCAATCAAAAACACCCTCGTCATCACACAAGTTTTGCAATGCATTCTTATTTTAATCATCCCTATTACACACTACTTCGACCTATTAACAGTCCAACTACTACTCATCATTATGCCCATCGTAGCCTTTATCGAACAATTCGCCTATCCCGCACAATCGAAAGCTTTACCACTTCTACTGCATAAAACACAATTATTAAAAGGAAACTCTCTCTTTTCATTTGCGTATCAAGGTATTGATTTAATTTGTACGACTCTTTCTGGAATATTAGTAGCACTACTTGGTGCCATTACTTTATATGTGGTCGACTCCTTAACATTCGCGATTACTGCCCTTTTGTTCTTTTCATTAAAAATGCCAACGCAAACCGAAACGGGCACATCACTTTCAACTAAACAATATTTCTCAGATTTAAAAGAAGGCTTTTCAATCGTCTTTCGTTCCTTAATGGGCGTCTTCTTAATCAGCTCAGTTGTCGCTAATTTTTCTATCGGTATGACGATGGCGATACTCTCTTCTTTCGCTGATTCTTTAGGAGGCGTGAAATTATATGGCTTCTTTTTAGCAGCTATATCCGCCGGCAGTTTAATTGGAGCACTCTTCAGTTCATGGGTTGGCAAACGTAATGTTGGCCACGTCTCCATTATTAGCTTTGCGGCTGGCGCTTTCTTTTGGTTTCTCTCTACGATCGTACCGTTTCAATGGCTATCTATTTTCTTATTCGGCCTAGCTTGGATTCCAATTGGAGCCACGAACATCTTATTTGCGACAATTAGTCAAATTGTAATTCCAAATCAATATATTGGACGGATCAATTCAGTCATGCGAAGTATGGGCACAATTGCTATGCCGTTCGGTTCTTTAATTGGCGGATACACCGCAAATGTATTTAGTAGCCAACTCATTTTCGCGCTCGCTAGCATCGGGATTTTATTCATTTCTCTAGTATGGCTACTTCATCCGAAATTACGTTCATTGCCGAAAGCTGATGAAATTACAGCGGATACTTTTGGAGTTCGGTTTAAGGAAGAGCGCGGGAAAGGTGCGGCTTTATAGCAGAAATACAGTACATGAAATTAATATCAGCGATTTTTTAAATATATCAGCGTAACTCGAATTATATCAGCGATTTTTCGATTATATCGACTTACCAACAAAAAACGACAAAAAAGAGGCTGTTCCCAAACAGCCTCTTCCATCTATTTCGGAAGTTCCACCCGAACAGTCGTCCCTTCCCCTTTTGTGCTATATACTGAAACAGTTCCCTTATGCAGTTCAACAATCTTCTGCACAATCGATAACCCTAAACCGCTACCTTCTACGTTTCTTGCCCTTGCTATATCTACTTTGTAAAAACGGTCAAAAATACGATCCATTTCTTCTTTTTCCATACCGATTCCGTTATCAGATATAGAGATAATGACACTAGACTCTAACTCTTCGACGAAAAACTCAATCGTCCCAGCATCGTTTGAAAACTTAATACTATTCGTGAAAATATTACTCCATACTTGATGAAGTAAGTTTTCATCACCTTTTATAGTGATATCTGGCACATCAAATTCAACGGCGATATCTTTCTCGCGCCATTTCCATTCGAGCATAAAAATGACGTCTTTAATTTGCTTCTGTAGATTGAATTCTCTTATTTGTAGAACCTTTTCCTCTTTATCTAAAGAAGCTAGCGTAAGTAACTGTTTACATAAACTAGACATCCGCTTACTTTCACCCTCAATAATTTGTAAGTAATGGTTTCTTTCTTCCACGCTCATCTTTTCTGTTTGCAACGTCTTCGAAAAACCTTGTATGGAAGAAAGCGGTGACTGGAATTCATGTGAAACGTTCGAAACGAATTCTTGTCTCATTTCATCTAGTTCTTTAATACTTTTCGTCATCTTTTGGAAGCTTGTAGATAACGTACCAATCTCATCTTTTCGTTTTACGTCTAATTCAATTTCATATTCCCCACTCGCAATTTTTTGCGTAGCGTTCGTAAATTTACGAATTGGACGAACAATATACCCTGCTGCAATCGCTATAAAAATGATACTTAATAAAACGATAAACCCAAGTAATACCGCTAGAAAAATTCGCATTTCACCAAATTGATTCTGAATGTCAGGACGAATAAATAATGCGTACTGTTTATCACCGTGTTTTACCGGTACACCGACACTATTAATTAATTCGTTATCGAAAAATCCTGTAATAAAGAGACGCGTTGGATACGTAGAGACACCATTAAACGTCTCCCCTCGCAATACTTTACGGACGGTATCATCACTTATCGTCGTCTTACGAAACGCATTGCCGATACGCTTTCCATTCTTTTGATCATCGACAATATAAATTTCATACCCTAACTTTGCAATAGAATGTAAGTACGCCTCTTGATTTTCTTCACTTTGCTTTTCATATAACGATTTAACTTCTTTCGCATACTTTAAAATCTTTTCGCTATTGTACGGTTTTAACTTCACCTGATAATATACGTTCGTTAATAAAAATCCAATAATACTACTAAGTAGCATAATACCGACTGTCATAAAAACAAATCTAGAATATAGTGATTTCATTTTATTTCAACTCCAACTTATACCCGAGTCCGCGCACCGTTGTAATTTGGAAATCATCCGTTCGTTTGGAGAAACGATCTCTTAGTCGCTTCACATGAACATCAACCGTTCGTTCATCCCCTTCAAAATCCATTCCCCATACTAACTCAATTAATTCTTCTCTTGAAAATGTTCTCCCAGGATAGCTAGCTAATTGTGATAATAATTCAAATTCCTTTAATGGAAGCAAAATTGTCTGACCGTTACACTTTACTTCAACACCTTTACGATCAATAGTCGTTCCGTGGAGTGTAATCATGTCAGCACTCAACATTTGATAACGACGTAATAAAGCTTTCATACGAAAAATTACTTCAGCCGGTTCAAATGGTTTTACAATATAATCGTCCGTACCAGAAATGAATCCTTTTTCTTTATCCACTAACTGATCTTTCGCCGTTAATAAAATAACAGGAATATCATGATACTTCCGTATTTCTTCACATAACGTATAGCCATCAACAAAAGGCATCATTATGTCTACGATCGCAAGATGAATATTTTCCTTCTCTAATACTTCTTGCGCTACCTTTCCATCTTCAGCCTCAAAAACTTTAAACCCCTCTTTTTGTAAATGATAATGTAATAATTCTCTAATATGCTTATCATCATCAGCTAATAAAATATGTATCATCTTCATTAAACCCTCTCTTGTTCATCCTTCTACATCACTACATTAAGAAACAATTGGATTTTTTGCAAGAAAAAGAAAAAGAATCTATTTTGAAAAAAGATGATTCAAAATAGATTCTCACGTTTTAGTATTTAGATTATTTTAATCAAAAACAATTTTTAAGCCTTCGAAATATCAACAAATCCTTCTCCGAACACATCACGAACATCGTGTATAGCGATGAACGCAGCCGGATCCGTAGTTTGAACAATCCTCTTTAGCTTCACTACTTCTTGCTTATTAATAACAACATAAAGAATGTCCTTCGGCGTTTTCGTGTAATAGCCATGACCAGAATACACGGTAACCCCTCTGCCCATTAAGGTTGTCACCTTCCCGGCAATTTCATCCGGATTATCAGAAATAATCGTAATGGCCTTTTTCGGATTTAACCCTTCAATTACAAATTCCATCACTTTCGTTCCTACATATAACATAATAATTGTCAGCATCAGTTTTTCTGCACCAATGATGAAATAAGATGAAAACGCAACGATTAGATCGAAGAACAGTAGACCATAACTAATGCTCCAGCCTAAGTATTTATGTGTCATCCTCGCTAAGATGGTAGTACCTGCTGTCGTTCCACCAACGCGAATGATGAGACCAATCCCGCAACCGATAAATATTCCACCGAAAATGGCATTTACGAGCATTTCATCAGAAGCAATCGTCCATCCTTCTGTTAAATGAAGAAATAGCGAGTTTGTAACTACAGCGATAATCGTATAAATTGTTGTAATCTTATTTAAAAATTTATAACCAGCTATTAACAAAATCGCATTTAATATTAAGTTGACTAAACCTGGTGACCACTCAAATAAGTAGTAAGTAATAATCGTGATACCTGTTACCCCGCCTTCACCGAACTCATTCGGGATAACAAACAAATTGACACCTAAAGCAAAAAGGAATGCACCAATAATAATAAAAATAATGTCTGTCGTTCTTTTTTTCATACAGTACCTCACTTCTTATGCAAATATTTCTTCAGATATAAACTCTCACCATTATATCGTGGAATATTCAAATCGAACAGTGGTTTATTTTTATTTTAATATAGAATGATAAATCAACTTTATCCTATATCGACATGTAATTAAAAAAGGATAACAACTGTATTTATTATGCGCTACAAATAAAGTTTTGATTTCACATGCAATTCAGCCTAAAAAATGAATATAAATACTCTCACTCGCAAAAACTTCGAATACAAAGCAAATAAGCGAAGCTATAAAATAGACTTCGCATCAAGCGTTTGATCATAGAAATTTATATGAGATTTTATATTCATACATTCCAGAAATAAATTCACTTATCTTTCTCCATATATTCTTTAATCTTTCGTTCTTCCCACTCTTTTCCGAATATCCCAAATGGAAAAGTTGTCAAACCATGTATAACGATACCGATCCCCCAACCTGCAAGTGGATATAAAAACCATAATTTACTTGAATCAGAGCTTATATTTATAAAAAAAAGCATTAAGTTAACTAGTGTATATACCGCTAAATGAATATAAAACGCTTTCAAATTCTCCACTCTTTTTTTAGCTCGTAAATAATTCTCATCTCGCTCCTTATATAAACACCTCTTTCATTATTGTATTTTTTAAATTCGCTCCGATTTAAACATCATATTCTAATCGGAAATCCCTTATTCTCAAAAATTTACAAAATAAAAAAGATCGTCTTCATTGTAGAAAGATTGCAGATGCCAGTGGATACCTTTTTTTGTTCGTAGTACGATACCTTGTGAAAAAATTGAAAAATCAAATTTCATAATAGAAATAAAACCTTTAAATCTGTATAATAAAATTAATAGTGACATTTTAATACAGAAAGGTTTTGGTAACATGCTAGGTATCGATGTTAAAAAAACAGATGAAGAATTAATTATTTCATGGCAACTAGCTAAGGTTCAAATTCCATTAAGTGAAATTATTGAAGTTACAGAAGATGAAACCTATGCTGGTGTAGAAGAAGAAAACGTAATCCGAATTGGAACAGCATACGCTACAACAGACCGGATTTTAATCAGAACAGTAAAACAAAATTATCTATTATTTACGACGAACAGAGTCGCAATTTTGAATAAAATCGATGCATAAGCAGTAGGCTAAA
Source organism: Bacillus sp. CCNWLW194 (assembly GCF_037120585.1). NCBI lineage: Bacteria > Bacillati > Bacillota > Bacilli > Caryophanales > Bacillaceae > Bacillus > Bacillus sp. CCNWLW194. The sequence continues at coordinate 52,714 of NZ_JBBBBL010000007.1, forward strand.
ACACTTGTCTGTATGAGGTTGTTCAATTCAACTGTATACCCGCATTTTTAAAATTATTATAGATACAATGATGTACCTTAGCCCCGAATATAAAATAAAGAAAAAGTACCCATCGAATTATCATACATATGATAATTCGATGGGTACTGCATGATACATTTGTTATTTACAGAACTCTAATTAAGACCAAATCCAAACATCATCATTATTTTCAACGTTGCTCTTTACTTCATGCACTTTTTCGATATGATCCGTTGTGTTCCAGTTAATAGAACTTCCGCCCCAGCCCACATACTTCATATCAATTTTCACTTTCTCACCCGCATTAAATACTTGTCCCTTCGTTAAGAAAACATCAATAATCACTTTCTTCCCGTTTAGGGATGGATACTCCACTACGACATATTTAGTAGCACCTTCTCCCTCATCTTCCATCGTTCCTACTTTTGATACTTCTCCAATTACATAATCAGGTGAGCCATCTTCTTTCATGTGCATACCTAACTTGTTTGTTGTATTTTCAATTGCAGTTGCAACCATATATTCTGTAAAATTACGCATCATAGATCCAGTAGCTTTTACTTCATCTCCTACTTTCACGTTTGAAAGAGAATCTATATATACACTAACAGGTTCTTCGTATTGCTTAGATTTTACTACAATCACACCGTTATCTACTTCTACTACTCGTCCTTCTAACGTCGAGAAATTCGATTCAATAGAAGCTGCACTCGCTTTTGTTACTTCTAATCCTGGTAAATTTGTTCCTGATAATGCTGCAATTCCTAAAGCACCTGCTAAAATTATTTTTTTCATACCCATTATGAAACATCTCCATTCATGATGATTTTATTTTTGATTGGATACGACCAACCTGTAACTATTATAGTTACAGGTTGGTCAAAATAGCAACCATCTTTCTTATGCAATGTTGCATACTGTAATTTTCAAATATAAATCGATTATTCCTATATTCAACACTAAGACTGAATTCTTGAATCCCAGCAGGTAAACGGATTGATGATGAAGAAACTAATGTCATGCATCATATTTTTCAATACTACAGGTTGTATAATCGTAGTCCATTACATTATGTAGGAGCGGTGTTCACATGTTAATAAAACCAAAGAGGTTACAAGCAGGAGATATTGTGGCGACAGTAAGTCCTTCATGGGGCGGTGCAGGTGATTCTGAAATAAGATGGCGATATGAGCAAGGAGTAAAAAGATTAGAAGAAGTTTTTGGTCTTACGGTTGTTCCTATGCCAAATAGTTTAAAAGGTAGTGAATTCATTTATAACAACCCACAAGCTCGTACAGAAGACTTAATGACAGCATTTAAAGATTCCCGCGTGAAAGCAATTATTGCGAATATTGGCGGTGAAGATAGCATTCGCCTACTTCCCTATATAGATTTTAATGTAATACGTGAAAACCCGAAAATTTTTATGGGATACTCTGACGTTACTATTTCACATTTATTTTGTCATAAAGCAGGTCTTTCCTCTTTATACGGTCCGGCAATTTTGACCGACTTTGCCGAAAATGTAGAGATGGATCCATATACAGTTGAAATGATAAATCGAACTCTCTTTTCAACTGAAACGATTGGCGAGATTCAACCAGCTCATGAATGGACGAGTGAGCGTTTAGAATGGATAGAAATAAATAAGGATACAAGGCGTACGATGCAGCAAAACAATGGATATGAGGTACTTCAAGGCTCTACCACTGTACATGGGCGTTTAATTGGTGGGTGTATAGAAGTATTGGAATTTGCAAAAGGAACGGAGCTTTGGCCTGAGAAAAAACATTGGGAGGATAGTATTCTCTTCTTTGAAACTTCTGAAGATCATCCAGAACCAAGTTATATAAAATATTGGTTACGAAATTATGCAGCGCAAGGCATTCTGCAAAAAGCAAAAGGAATTATTTTTGGTAAGCCACAAGACGAAATGTATTATGAAGAATATAAACATGAAATACTGCAGGTTATGAAGGAACATCATTTAGAAAATTTGCCAATTCTTTATAATTTAAATTTTGGCCATACTGAACCGAAGTTTATTTTACCTTACGGTGCGATGGCAGAAATTAATTGTGGAAATGGAGCTTTCTCTATTTTGGAAAGTGGCGTGGAATAAAGTGAAACTTTAATCAGTGAGGGTTCCATTCACATCGCTATCAAGCTAACATTTTGAAGTTCTCCCAGAACGAAAATTTATTCTTTTCATAGGTATTCAAGAAAATTTAGTTTATTTTTTTATGTTAAATATCGCTTTAGAATTTCTGTCTTCCCCCCTTCACATAATCATTACAATAAAATAAGAGTCTTTCCATTAAGGAAGACTCTTACTTATCATATAAATGAATTCAATTTTATAAATTTCATGTTGCGTGTCATAACCCTATAGCTGTGCACAATATTTATTTGATATAGATTGATGTTCGCATTGTATTAAATGGAGCGTTAATAGATGTTTTTTGATATTCAAATGTTCCTTGCTGATGTCCTGAGGCATCCCACTTATAATACCAACCAACAATTGGTTTTCCACCAATTATAGTAGAGCCAATACTTTTCACATTAAAACCATTCATTTTCGCAAATGGATTTTGACCATATCCCATTTCCTTCGTAGTAATATATAAGTATTTTCCCCCGTGGTCACGTGTTGTGCTAAAACTGTTTGGATTAATCGTTTCTACTCCGCCCTGCTCAGATTCTACTTGTACAACGTTTAGTGAAGTAAGTGGTGCTGCAGGTCCAGCAGAAGCTTCTGGTGCCATTCCTAATCCGACAAACGCAGTAATTGCCAAAGATGAAATACCAAGCGCTGCTTTTTTAAACATAAAAACATCCCCTTCCATCTATTGTTTTCTCTTTCATTGCAAATATAATCCTATTACCTTTATATGTATATAGTTTAAAACTGTAGAAATATTAATGAGAATATTCTATCTTATGTTTCTGCAATTATATGACATCCAATTATTTATTAATAAAAAATAGGAACAGATCATATTGTTTGTTCCTATACGCTTCTAACCTATGAATCTATATGATTTTTATTTTGATTCATCTGTCCATGCCTTAGTATGAACATCATCACTAGGGGCATACTACAAGATGAAGAAAAGAAACGAGAGAAAAAATAAAATTCAAGGTTGTATTAAATAAGAAAAGGATTGAAGATGCAAGAATTCATTTTCATTTATATATATTAATGTATAATAAAAGGGAACTACTCAACATTTTTCGTTAAAGATAGTCTATTAACCTCTAACTCTAACTACCTAATGAACTCAAGTAAACATATCTTAAGTCATTTTAAGAGGTATAAAAAACACCTTATAGCTATAAGGTGTTTTTTATATTTCAGCTCTTTAAAATTCTTCTATTTCAACTGTAAAATGTGGCTTGAATTTCATTTCACTTCAATTCTATTTCTTCTCCTTGATTGTAAAGTGTATCATGACCCATTTTAAATTAGTAAGAATCATTTCCCTACACATTGATACTACAAGTTGTATAAGGAAGCTCTTCTTTTTTCCATGCAAGAAATCCTCCCTTTAGATTCACCACTTCCTTTATACCAGCTCTTTGTAAAATACTAGCTGCTATAGCGGAACGCAATCCGGTTCGACATTGTAAAACTAATGGGCAATCTTTTGGTATGCAATCTAGCTGCTTAAATAAATTTCCTAGGGGGATATGTATTGCATCTTGAAGATGACCGTCCTCCCACTCTTTTTTACTACGTACATCGATAATCTTAACGCTACCATCCTTTATATGCGGATATAATTCAATCGATGTTTTTTCTTTGTAACTTTCAAATCTATCAAGTCTTTGTATTACTTGTAAGGGTGCAAAAGCAATAATATTATCTAGCCCAATAGATTCAAAGTCCCTAATAACCTCCTCCACTCTAACCTTTTCCTCATCTAGAATGATTAAAGTTTCTGTTTTATAATCTAGTAACCATCCACACCAGGTTGTGAAGGAATTGTTATACGGTATGTTAATTGATTTCTCGATGTGACCAGAAGCAAAACTCTCTACCTCTCTTATATCAACTATTTGCTGAACACTTCTCATAACTTCTTGAAGTTCTTCTACTGTTTTAATAGCAAAAACTTCTTTTTTCTTACGAATTGGAGGACCATACTTATTTAAATTCTTCATTAAAGAAAAATAACTTGGAGGCTCTGGCTGCCCCGTCAATAAAGTCGATACAAAATCACTTTCTTCATTACACTGAAATGCCCAATTGAACATCTTTTCATAACCTAAAGTAGAAGTCGGAATTGCTCCTAATGCTTTTCCACATGCGCTTCCTGCACCATGTGATGGCCATATTTGCAAATAATCAGGGAGTATTTTTATTTTTTGTATAGAATCAAATAATTGTTTCGCTCCTATTTTTGCGGTATCTTTCATACCTACAGCAGTTTCTAATAAATCGGGTCTTCCTATATCTCCAACAAATATAAAATCACCTGTGAATATTCCTATTGGCTTATCATTCGTATAGTTATTTTGACTTGTATCAGTTACTAAAAAAGAAATACTTTCAGGTGTATGCCCTGGTGTGTGAATTACATTAAATTTTATATGACCTACTTTAAACTCTGTCCCCTCTCTAACCAAATTATATCGACCTTCGTTAAGATATTGATATTTCCAATCACAATCACCTTCATCAGATACATATAAATTGGCATGATAAAGAGTAGAAAGTTCTCTAGACCCAGAAAGAAAATCTGCATGAATGTGAGTTTCAGCCACAGCAATTACTTCCATCCCCTCTTTCTTAGCAAATTCTATATATTGTTCTATATAGCGACCCGGATCAATTACAATTGCTACACCTTCCTTTTGACAACCGACTAAATAGGAAGCATGTGCTAATTTTTCATCATAAAAATATTTTAAAAGCATAGCTATTCCCTCCAAATAGTTATTTCAAATTACTTTTCAACATTTGTAACCGCTTTCTATATTCTCCTATAGGATCCCTTTCAACATAAAGTTCCAATACATATAGGGCAACATATATCTTTTAAGTAAAAACATACTATATCGTTCTTTCGCTTGATTAAACGGAAACGTTTCTTGAGGCTCATGTTCATAGTTAAATTCAGCGAGTATAAGACTTTTATAACCTGTAACAATGGGGCACGATGTATATCCATCATATTTAGCATGCAAGTCTCTTCCGTTAAGTACGTCCATAATATTTTGTTTTAAGACAGGTATTTGTTTTCGAATTGCCGCTCCAGTTTTAGAGGTTGGTAAATTGGTACAATCTCCAAGTCCGAAAATATTCTTATACTGTACATGTTGCAAAGTATAAGGGTTTATATCTACCCAGCCCTGGGAATCACTTATTTCACTCTCTTTAATAAAATTACGTGGCCCCATAGGTGGAACAACATGGATCATACTATACGGTACTGTCTCTCTTTTCAGTGTTTGCATATCTTCAAAAATTGCCTCTTTCTTCTCAGCGATAATTTCTACTAAGTTTTTATTATAATTTGTTATTATTTGCTTTCTTTCTAGTACTTGTTCTAATGTATTAGCATATCGTGGAACCTGAAATATGTTAGCGTTTGCGGTATAAAACATTACTTCACTTTTGTTTCTTACACCGCTATTAGAAAAATACTCTTCTGCTAAATACATAATCTTTTGTGGAGCACCACCGCATTTAATAGGAGTATTTGGGTGGGTAAACACCGCATTTCCTCCTTTAAATTTTTCAATTTCTCTCCAAGTAGAATCAACATATTTATAAGAGTAATTGCTACAAACCCCATTAGTCCCAATAGACTCCTTTAAGCCTTTAATGCCGTCCCAATTTATTTGTATACCGGCTGCTACAATAAGAATTTCATACTCAAGCAGCAGTCCATCATCTAAAAGTAGCTTATTTTCATCCGGAAACAACTTAACAACACTTTTTGGGATCCATGTTGCCCCTTTTGGAATAAGCAATTCTTGATCACGTATCGTACTTTCCTTTGATACAATTCCTCCCCCCACTAAACTCCATAGTGGTTGAAAGTAATGTTTTTTTGATGGATCAATAATTGCAATACTTTCTTTCAATAGGGGTACATTTCGTAACAAATGTGCAGTAGAAGATATTCCAGCAGTCCCAGCACCAATTACAATAATTTTATAACTATCTCTGGTCTTCATTATCCTCTTCCTATCTAAAATTGATTTTTAAAATAACTAATTAGTAGCTGTATTTTCATCCTATTAACATTATTATAATTTAAAAACACCATGTATTTATTTGATTAAAATGAAAATTTTGTTAATTAAACCGTCAATATTACTTTATGCGTAATTCCCCTATGTTACTTCCATCTTTTATATTTCTCAATGCTAGTCTTTGTCCTATCTTACTTTAATTACAATTTCTCTCTACGCTCAAATCTATCTTTATCTCCTTTTTCCAAGAAAGTGCTTGTTCTAGGCCGTCTTCACCATTCACTTCATAGCTTATTTTCCAAGCTCTAATCGTTCCAGAATTAACAGAAAACTTTGTCGTAATGTCAGCTATTGAATGATAACCATCTTATAAAATAAGTTCCATTCATCCGAAAAACACCCCTGATTTCCATTATTCATAGGAAATCAGGGGTGTTTTTCGGTATATAAACCTTTAAAATTATTAATAAGTCTTCTTTTAAAATATAAATGGTTAAACAGATGAAAAAACTTCGACTGTTATATTATCCCTTATTTCTTAAATACAGGTGCTATTTTATCAATGCGATTTGTCCAAATTCCACCTGTATAATCTTCAGGAAGGCGTTTTATATCTTCAGATGAGTCAAATCCACTTGAAAACCCAAACCCATTTCCTCCTACAATGATAACTCGAGTATCTGCTTTATCCATTCGATTAAGAAAACGATTTGGCCATCCCCAAAGCCAAGGAGCCACTTTGTCTGGTATATGTAATTCTCCATGCTTCAGGCTTGAAGGTATGTAGCCAGTCCACCCTAATGCCATATAAGTAATAAGATCTTTTTTCATGGTCGCTTTTGACATTGTTCGTAAACTAGGGATGCGCTCTTTTATCGCAGCAATTGGTTTATCACCACCATATACAGTTAGTTGATCAAGGCGCTTCGCTGGTAATTTCTTGAGGTGAGTAGCCAATTGAATTCCTTCATTTTCATCATCACTTTTAATATGAATAAGAAAAGAACGGTCTGGAAAATGGGTAAGTACTTCATCAAGTGTTGGCATAAGATTAATCCCTTTGCCACGAAACGGGAATGTTTTACCCCCATCAGCTGTATAACCGTAACCAATATCAAGTGCTTGTAATTCTTTTGTTGTAAAATCTCTTGTAACACCTTTACCATTAGTACGGCAATCAAGAGTCCAGTCATGAAAAATAACAAAATTATTATCTTTAGTTGGTTGAACATCAAACTCTACTAGATCAGCTCCAGATTTAAATGCCGCTTCCATAGATGGAATTGTATTTTCTAAATAAGAATGTTCAGGTTTATTTATACGTTCTGCTGTACATGTATCACTCTCAACCTCTTCCATGCTAAATGTTTGTGAAAGTCCTCGGTGAGCAAGAAGAAGAGGAGTCCCATCGTCCCTCTTAGCAAAAAAAGAACTGTTATTTACATAAACAAATACGAATAGGATAAGAATTATCCAAGTCATTTTACGTTTCAGTATCCTTTTTAGTTTGTTCATTGTATGCTCCTCTTAAATTTTGGTTGAAATGCCTTAAATAATTTTCGGCATTTAAATACTGGTAAATATTAAAGCCTATCTTATTTTTTTACAATGGATATAATTGTTAATTAAAGGCTAGTACTTTGATATAAAACGAGAGCAATAGAAATCAATTCAATAACCACTCAACTTTCAGTAAGAATAGTTTTGAAAAATTTCTATGAGAATTTAATATAAATGGGTATATGTAATATCCTATTATTTAAGAATCAATTTGCTATATGTATATTATCTGACAGTATCTTAATCACCTTATTGAAGGATTAGAGGCCGTCTAAATAAAACTGGATAATAAATCAACATCATACCTATAAATGAGCAAACTAAATAAAAAATAGCCTCGTATTTTATTACTAGAGAAATATTATTATCAATCTTTTTTTCATCTCTTATATATATCATTTTGAATAATACTCTATATAATAAATACCCAATAATTGCTCCCAGGGTGTTCATAGATAAATCATCAATATCTGTAATTCTATTATCTAGCAATTGACCTAACTCAATAGCCAATGAAAAACCGAATCCAGCATAGGCAGCACTTTTCATTGTTCTAAACTGCGGCCAAATAGTCGGCAATAAAAAACCTAATGGCATAAACAGTAAAATGTTTAAGACATAAGTAGTCATACCTTCAGAAGCAAATGGAATCAAGTTAATTTGATTTGCACGAATTAATGTTTCGTATCTACCTATGTCCCATATAGTCCCTATCTGCGTTACCTTATACACTAGTGAAAGGTAGAATAGAAAAACATACACCCATACAAAATGCTGAATAGATATATTTTTTTTCGTTTTAAAATAAAATCCAATTTGAAACACTATACAAAAAATAATAGTAAAAAAATAAGTATATAAATAATTAATCAAAACTCCTGAATGCATTTAAAATCTCCTAACTTTACATTGTAATCTATAACTTTGTCATTTTAGAATATAATTCAAGCACGGGTGGTCACAATCACCCCATCTATATTATTTCCAGGTATTTCACAAAATTCATTTACTGGTATTTCAACGTCAATTGTCTTGTTTTGAAAAAAGGGATAATATGAAATCGTATATTTTTTCCCATCAATGCTTGCTGAAATGCTCTCTTCTTCTTTTAAATAATCCAGGTATTCTTCCAAGGCTAAATTCATTTTTTGCATAATCGTACTGTGAGGCAAACCGACATAGCGAATAGGCTATTTACTGTTAATTAAGAGCAAATTCCCTTGATAGATCTGTTCTTTTACAATCTCTTTCTTTTGAATAATTGAGGTAGTCCCTGTATTATCTATGTTATCTTTGTGATTTTGATTATATTTTTGTACCTCTACTTTATTCTGAAAAAACAGTGCTTTATTCATGAAAGCAAAACCTAAGAAAAATAACAATAAAAAACACTACTTCTTCATTTTCAGCTTCCTCCTTAAGTAAATGACTTGATGATGATGTCACGCTGATTCAGCGTTGAAGATTTCGGATATGTAACTCTTAACGATTACTTTCTGCAAAGCGAAGCTATATCTATGTGGATACTCTGTTCAGTTGTGTGCAGGTACATCCAAAACAGCAGATTGCTCATTTGACACAATTCGTTAAAAGGAAAAGAAATATTTGTGTCACTCTTTTTCTAAACATTTGAGCTATTTTAATCCACGCATAAGTTATCATATCTTTCTTTGACGAAATAAAAAAGCTCGTTCTTCTGGTTTAAGTCTACCGCATAAGAACGAGCCATTTTTTAATATTAAATTGTTAATTTCCTAAGAAAAAGTAGAAATAACCTTAAGAATTTCTTAAGAAACAATGATTATTTTCTATGAACCCTCTTTATCAACCCAGTCTTGAAAGGCTGGAAGCTCTACCGTGAATGTCGTAGAGTTATCATTACTTTCCGCGTAAATCTGTCCACCATGCTGAACAATGATTTCTTTTGCAATCGCCAATCCAAGTCCCGCGCCGCCCGTATCAGAAGAACGGGCATCATCCAATCTGTAAAACTTTTCAAATATGGTAGCGAGTTTATCTTTCGGGATGCATCCAGCGTTCTCGAAAACGATAGATACCACATCCTCGGATAGGTCCGCCTTAATGTCAATAACGCTGTCGTCCTTGCTGTATGCAGTGGCGTTTTTCAAAATATTGTTAAAGACCCTCGCTAGCTTATCAGGGTCACCAAATACGGTCAAATCTTCAGAAGCATGGAGTACCACCTGTTTTCCCTTCGCGGCAAGCTGGGGATAAAATTCATCAGTCATTTGCACCAACATATAATATAGATCTATATGTTTTTTCGTGAGCGTAATCGTTTGAAGGTTATATCGCGTAATTTCAAAAAACTCGTCAATTAGCTGTTCCAGGCGATACGCTTTTTCTAACGTGATACGCACATATTTTGCCTTTTGCTCTCTTGGCATGTCTGGTGCCTCGTCAAGCAGGATTAGATAACCGATAACTGATGTAAGAGGCGTTTTAATATCGTGTGCCAAGTACATAACAACTTCATTTTTTCTTTGTTCGGCCAGCTTTGCATCATGCTCTCGCTTTTCAAGGGTTCGCTTTAACGTGTTGAGCTTCTGTTCCATGAAATCCATTTCCGCAGAAAGCTCAATTTGTTTATCTTCGTTCTGAATAAGTATATCAATACCGGTATTTATCTCTTCAAAGTATTCTACAAATTTTAAAAGCATAACTCGGCATAGAATAAGAATACTAATGGCTACCGCCACATAAATAAAAATTTCTATATTGTTCCGTATAGTATACTGATATATTATCATTGCGTCCCAACGCTCTAAATGATAACTGTTTTCCAAAAAACGTACGATCCACTCTCCAAGTGTTCCTTGGATAAATAGACGTAAAAACAGCACAAATACAACTGCTGCCATGACAATCGTAAGGATATATTGGTAGAGTTTCCGTTTTAATTTTGAATAATCGATTTTTTTATTCTTATTTTTATTTTTCAATTTTATAGCCGATCCCCCATACCGTTTTTATATATTTCGGATTATCAACCGTGTCGTTCATCTTTTCTCGCAGATGTCGGATATGCACGGTGATAGTGTTATTACTCTTGCTGAAATATTCGTCACCCCATATCTCATGAAACAGCCGCTCAGAGCTAACCACATTTCCCTTGTTTTCACAGAGGATACGCAGGATTGAAAACTCGGTGGGAGTGAGAGATAACGGTTTCTCGTTCAGAGAACACTCATGCGTGCTTATATTAATAACAAGACCAGAGTGGACGATAATATTCTCGTTCTGTGCCGTTACTCCATTGTATTTTTTATACCGGCGTAACTGCGCTTTGACTCGGGCAATTAACTCTAGTGGACGAAAAGGCTTTGTAATATAATCATCCGCGCCAATTGTTAGCCCAGTAATTTTATCTACTTCTGTATCTTTCGCTGTCAACATGATAATTGGATAGGTATGCTTTTCTCTTATTTTTTGACAGATAGTGAGACCACTTACGTCGGGAAGCATAATGTCCAATATTGCAAGGTCAATCGCATTCTTGTCTATACATTCCAACGCTTCTTTAGCAGTATAGTATTTGAAAACCGTATAATTCTCGTTTTTCAAGTATAGCTCAACCAAATCGGCAATTTCACGTTCATCTTCCACAATAAGTACTTTATCACTCATGATTACCAATCCTCCTTTATGGATGTGCTTTTCTCAATCGGAATCTTTTCTGAATAACGAGCCTATCATACCTATTAAACCAAGTAAAGTCATATTGCTGTATACAGACACAGTCGGTTACACAAAATAGATTTTCGGATTTACCCATTTATTGGGGTTTAATTTTACGCCAAGAATAAGAGATCTATTGGACTCAAAATTATTTACAATAGTTAAAGCAATATACTCTCCCTTTAGAAAAAAGAACAATTTCGTCTTAAATTGACTTTGCATAATCTTAACTTGATAGCAATGTTTGCGCTATTTCAAAATACTAAAATCTCCTTCAAAAAAAGAAAGGCGGTAACGAATGTATTACTGTGACCTGGCTTGGACTGAATCCCCTTGTTATAGGTTTTTATATTATTATTATTAATTACGGTACATGAAATTATTATTAATAATATAAAAAAAGCTCCCCTAAAAGGAGCTCCTTACATTACAAAACGCTTATGAAATCCTTCTAATTACAGCTATACTTAAGATTTGGAGTATGCTTATAACTCCGCCACCTCTATTTGTTACGAATAATCATTGGTCAAAGATTATTCTTTTTCTGTGTATTATTTCAAGCTCTTTAGATCTTCTCTCTTCATGAAATTTATCTCAAAACAAATTAACTAGATAATAAAACGTAAAATAATAATGCAGCTGCCTCTTGCCGTTTCATACTTTGTTTTGATAGATAATCTGCTGATCCATCTTCATTATATATAACCTCAGGCCCTACTAAACGATGACCTACAATGTTTTTCACGGATTCTATTGCCCATTCATCAGTTTCTCCCTTTAATGTTGCATCTGCAGATGGCGCTCCTAACATTTTTAAATACTGCCAGGTAATCCATGCTGCTTCTTGTCTAGTAATTGCACGGTCTGGATGGAATTGTTCCCCTTCTTTTTCATATAAAATACCAATTTCATATAACTTTTGAATATGTGGTGCATATGGATGATTTTTCACATCAGAAAACACTGGTTCTTTTTTTGAAGGTGGCGTAAAGTAAGCAATTTGAGATAACCAATATGCAAACTCTGCTCGTGTAAGAGAAGATTCTGGAGTGAAATTCCCCTCCTTATTTGCTTGTAATACCTCGTATTGATGTAAAGGATTTATAAACTTAGCATATGGATGATTTTCATCTACGTCTTTAAATCTCTCAGGCTCACTTAGCTTCACCGCTGAACTACCAGAGTTCCAATGTATCATTTCTTTCACGGTACCATCTTTGTGAAGTTTAAACGCCATATAATTCCCTTTTTCATCCTCAAATAGTAAAGGGTCTATTTGTTTTAGCTCCTGTTTACCATATGCTTTATCACTTACATATAATTTTCCTTCACTTATGTTTACATGTGACATTAGGTTTTTTAATCTCAAATCACGGTAAACCCCTTCAAATTTCTTTAATTCTTCTTCATTAGGTTTCAAATATTCAGGCTTTGTCTTATCTGGGAAATATTCATTCATAAAATCATCAAATACTTCAACAGGTAGTGCTGAACTATCTTTATTTGTAACAACAAAAACTCCAATTCTATGCTCTGGAATTAACCACATTAAAGATGAAAAACCTGGTATATTTCCACCTTTACCAAACACATATTGCCCATTATGACTTTGCGGTGAAAAGAACTCAAATCCGTATGTCATATTAGGGTATTTGGGATGTAAAGCAAATTTTGTTTTTTGCATATCTTCTACAGTTTCTTTTTGTAGTATTTGGTTATTTTTAAATTTACCATCATTCAATTGAGCAATCATGAAATTGGCTACATCACTCCCTGTAGAAAACATACTCCCTTGTGGCATATCTGTTGGTCTAGTTTGATAAAATGGAATGGCATTACCTTTAGCATCATATCCTGTTGCTAACTTTTCTTTAATAAAATTTGTCATAACAAAACTGCTATTATGCATTTCTAAAGGGTAAAAAACATTTTTGGCCATATATTTGTAAAAAGGTGTGTTTGTCAGATTTTGAACAATATACCCTTGAAGCATAGAAGCAAAATTATCATATGTATATGTATCTCCTGGCTTTCTCACTACTGTGGGCATATTATCTTCTACATAATCTTTAAGCATTGTATAATCATTATCTTGATAATGGATGTCCTCTGGTCTAGGATCTACGTAATCAAACCCTGTTGTATGGGTAAGTAAATGCTCCATTGTAACTGGTTCATCCATGTTATTTTGGTACTTTAATCCCCCCATATAATTTACTATATCTTTATTTAAATCAATTTTTCCTTGCTCAACTAACTGCATGACAGCACTAGCAGTAAAAACTTTTGATATTGACGCTAATCGAAAAACTGTTTTTTTAGGATCGATGGGAGTATTCTTTTCTTTATCGGAAAATCCGAATCCCTTTTGAAATAGAATTTGATTATCTTTTACAACGACAAGAGCTACACCAGCTGCGTTTTCTTTTTTCATTTTCTCTGGAATTACTTTATTGGTGAATGCTTCTACATCTTTAGGATTTAATGTTATTGGTGCAACAGTTTCGGCTTTTGAATAATTGCTCCCCAGAAAAACTAACAAAAAACAAACACTTACAGCTACTAACCTTTGAAAATAAATTTTCATTATTTTATTCCTATTACCCAAATTAATTCCCCCTTTAATAATAGATTTATTGATTATTCATCCACAGGTTAACCAACCATATTCTACCATTATATAGTTATTTTTTCTAATTTTATTTCAATTCTGTCATTTATTAACTACTTTTGGAATTAGTCTATATATCATTAGGTTTTAGTTATAGAAAATGATATAGCATACAAAAATGCAAGACAGTCTTTAATATAGACTTTCATCGGCAAGTTTTTCATAATATCCTAAGAAAGAAAACACCCATCCTTTATAATCAATAAAATTGGATGGGTGTTTTGTAACGCATTACTTATTCTATTCTTACTGGGTATTAAGGTATCTAAAATGATACCTTATTTTTTCAATTGTCATTTAAAGTCTATTGACTGTATATATCTTTCTCTATATTCTTTAACAACATTTCCAACCTATCCCTAGTAACTTGATTAAAATGTGGATTTAATTCCTTTATTATGAATTCAAGTAACTCATAGCTTATGTATTCACCCAATTCCAGTGAATATTGTTCAGCTAAAAAGGACTTTAATTTTTTAGAGATATTAATCTTATCCTTTTTACTAATCTTTATCTCCATTCGATAACAAACCCCTCTTAGATTAATCTTAAAAGCTAATTAAAATAACTTTTTATTACTTATGAAAATATGTTCTTTACTACCTTATTGTATATACAACAAGGCATTCTTTTCATATCATAACATTCAATTGCCTGAGAACTGGTCACTGTTGCATATCATTTTTATTTTTGAAGTATCTCTGTTTTATATATTACACAGCACAATATATAAAACAAAGCCCAAATACAGAATTTTTAACTTTATCAACTTTTTTAGGAATTCCAAATAAAATTAATTTTTTCATATTATAAAAATTCTTTCTACAAATTTTTCATACTTTCTACCTTTTTGGCACTTTCATTACCGTAAGTTGCAATTTTCCTCATTTTTAAAATAATACAACCTAGACTCAATGCAAAAAGAGAAAATATCCCAAAAGTAACAGTTATAGTATTTAATGATAGACTCCAGCTAATTAGGAATGATACTAGCGCCCCCCCTAAACTGGCCGATGCAATAAATAAACTAGTCACTTCATCAATATTATTTTCCATAATACGGGAAGCTAAGATTAATGTTATTGGAAAAACACCCGCTATGACTAAACCAATAATGAAGATGATAAACAAATACATACCTGTACCTTGAACAAAGGGGAATAGAAATAATAGAATCACTAATGTAAAGCAACTAGATGTAATGTATGTCCAATAATTAAATTTATGAGCTAACTTACCTACAAGTATTCTTCCTATAACTATGGCTAACCAAAAACAAGATATACTTACTGAACTGATTAATTCATTATTGGTAAGAATCATTATAGTAGATAAAAAATTTGCAAGATTGGTTTCTATGCCTGCATATAAGAATGCAAAAAGTGAAATAAATACTATAACTTTAATCTTTTCACTTTTAAATTTAAGATTGAATGAGGAAAGGGATGCTCCTCCCTTTTCATTTTTTTGAGGAGAAAAATTTAGAAATTTTGTACGTCCAAGCATGTACCAAACAAATAGTGTAAAAATAAAGAATAGTAATATCCCATAAAGAATAAAATACCACTCATAAAATTTTGTAATATAATTAACTAGTAACGGAAACCCTAGCGCCCCAACCCCAAACCATACTTCGAGAATACTAAATTTAGCAGCACTATTCCTTTCTGTTGAAATAATAAAGGAACCCATAGTAGTTTCTAACAAACCTGCTCCATAGCCTAATACAAAACAAATAACGGCTAAATATGCCCATTCTTTAATATATATAAAACCTCCTAGAACGATGGACATTACTAAAACACCGAATGTTATTGTTTTAAAATAATGATACTTTCTTACTAGTATGGGTGAACTTAGAACACCAAATAAAAAACCTGTAAATTGAAAAAATATTAAAACACCTAATTGATCAGGGGTTCTTCCATAATATTGTATTAATGAAGGAATTAAACTACCGATGCAAACATGTATTATTCCTACAATAAAATAAAACAAGCAACCATAATAAAACATTAACCGCATCTTTTCTCAACTCCAATCCAAAATAAAAACAGGGATTTAAGTAAAAGTTCTAAACCCCTGTTTTTACCATAAAACTAAATAGTTGCTACAGATCGTTCTTTATTACTACTGCTTTTATCAAAAAACATATCCAATATAATTTGTGAACGAAATCCATCTTCAAATGTTGCTACAGACTTATTAGGACCACCTTCCGCAGCCTTAGCCCATTCTATAATTTCACTTCTAAACGAATCAGACCATTCAAAAATCTCATTTTCTGGATCGACTAGTAAAGGTAACGGTAACGGAATTTCATGTTTTTCCAATCCATCAAAAAGTATATATTTATTTGGCTCTTTAGAAGAATACTTATATTCTTTCTTCGTACCTATTACCTCTATACTAAAACCACAATCATCAAGAAATGAACTTTTAGATGTTGTAATATTAACAAAAACCTTATTTTTCAATTGGCCATAAACCTCAGCATAGTCATCGACAAAAACTGGTTTACTTTCTTTTTCCTTAACATTTGTTTTAATTTTAGTTCGAACAGTATCCTCTCTAAAATCACTCTCAAATAAAAACCATAGTAAATCTATTAGATGAATTCCCAAATCTCCCAAGGCTCCACTAGTTCTATTACTTTGAAAATCATCTCGCCAAGTAAACGAAGTTCTCCTAAAAGCGCTATTCTTTTTAAAATGCAATCTTACCACTACTATTTCCCCTAATTCTTCATTTTGAATTAATTGTTTTAAAGCCTTAACATAAGATAGGTAGCGATAGTTAAACCCCATTGAAGCGACTAAATTAGTATTTTTTGCTATTGTCATCATGTATTTTGCTTCTTCACAAGAAATTGCCATAGGCTTTTCACATAACACATGTTTGTTTTTTAATAACGCTTGAACTGCTTGAGATTTATGACAAAAATTCGGGGAAGATATTATTACCCCATCAACTACTTCTAGTAACTCTTCATAGCTATTAAAAACCTTCCCACCAAAATTCCCTACCAATTTATCGGCATTCTCAGAATTAACATCATACACTCCAACTAATTTACAATTATCAATAGTTGATAATGCTCTAGAATGAGCTCTTGCAATACTTCCTGCACCTATAATCCCAATATTCATTATATGAACATCCCCTTTTAATTAATAATGTGCTTTAGAGTATTTAAAATTCCAATCGAGTATTCACCTTGAGCTAGCATTGAGTGTGTTTTTTTGGCCTCTTCTGTTGCATTTTCTACTAAATAGCCATGCCTTACAGCTTGTAGCATCCTTAAATCATTCCCACTATCTCCAAAAGCAATTGCATTTGTTTTATCTAGTTCGTACTTGTCTAAAATAAATTTCACTATCTCATCTTTACCTGTTCCAAGTGGAATAAAATCTACATCATAGCAATTTTCTGGATCACCAGCTAATGGATTACATTTGTTAATATTAACTCCAACTTGGAATATCTCTCCGATTTCTTCTATCTTTTCTAAATTCTTTGCATCAATAAATTCATTTTGCTCTTCATAATAAAAATTAAATTTGTACTTAGAACTTCCTAATTGTGTCTGAGGTCTTAAAAAGATTTCATATTTCATTTCTAGCAATTTAATAATTCTTTCAATCTTTGAAGAATCAAAACCACCCTCTATAATTCTCTCTTCCCAAATTTGATCATCTATAGTAGTCCCATTACTATCAAAGTACGTTATTTCTGTACCTAATCCACTCGCCACAAAATGAGGGAAATACTGAATACTTCCCTTTTTCATTTTTTCAACAATTGATTCTAAACTACTTCCCGTTACCCAACCAATTACTAAATCCCCTTTACTTCCGTGTTCATACAAATACTTTTCTAACAATTTCATATTGCTTCTTTTAGAATCATCCATGTTATGAGGATAATAAGTTTCATCAAAATCACAGAACACTACATACTTAGGCTTTTTAACTTGTGGTAATCTTTCAAAATTTAAAGACTGTAAAACTTCATTACTTATTGACATTGAATAATCCCTCCAAAACGAAATTTTGCTCTTCTAACATCATGTTTGGGTGTAAAGGTAAATGTAATATTTCTTTATGAACTTGCTCTGTATTTAACATATTGTTTTGCAAATCATTTTCCTTTATCCACTTAGTATTTTGTTTATGAGATAATATCGGATAATAAATATCTGTTTCAATGTTATACAATTGGTACAATTTATTTTTCAACTCGTCTCTTCTTCCATTTTCAACTCTAATCGGAAAAAGGTGCCAGACATTATCTTCTGTCATTGTAGGTAGCTTAATTAGTTCTCTATCCTCTAATTCTTTTAAATCACGTATATATCGTTGAGCTAAATACGCCCTTTTTAAATTGTTATATGATAAGTGCTTAATTCTTTCCAAACCAATAGCTGCTTGCAAATTATCAATTTTAGAATTGAATCCAAAGTCTAATACCTTTTTATTTTTTTTATCAATTTCAAATCCATGATAACTATATTGATTGCAACGAATGGCAAGAGTTTCATTATCAGTAATTATTGCTCCTGCCTTACCACATACACCAAAATTCTTATATGGATTAAAACTAAGGACAATAATATCTCCATATTCTCCAAGATTTGAAGAACCAATAGCTTGACATGCATCTTCAATAACTCTTAATTGATATATATCAGCAATTTCACGAATTTTTTTCATTTCACATTGTTTACCATACAAATGTACAGGTAAAATGCATTTAGTTTTTGGGGTTATAGCTTCTTCTATTTTAGATGGATCAATACAATAACTCTTCTGATCTATATCTACAAATATAGGTTTTGCTCCGACTGCTAACACGGCATTTTCAGTAGCCGCAAAACTATTAGCTGGCATAATTACTTCATCTCCAGGCTGAATACCAATAGATAACAATGACACCATAAGGGCATCTGTACCACTGCTTGTTGCAATTACAAACTTTTTATTTAAATAACTTCCGATTACTTCTTCTAGCTTTTTTGAAAATGGTCCACTTGTAAATTGACCTGTTGGTAAAACATCTTTTAAAACTCCAATAATTTTTTCAACCTCATCTTGAGAAATCAACCGATTAACTGGCATAAATTCTATTTTCTGTATATTTTTTCTGCTATAATTGAAAATATCTTTTTCTATATCAATATCTATTTTCAATTTGTTTTCCCTAAATAATTTCTCTTTCATCTTGTGATTCGGCAATATATTACTAATTTCAAATTCTTTTTCTTTTGTTTCCCCCTGTAGGCACTTTAATAAAGCTAAATTGTCTTTACTATGTCCAGAAATTGTAGTAAGAGTTTTCACGTTAAATCACCTCTAAGAAATTATTTTGAAAATCATGAGTAGACTATATTTTATGTTATCGATTACATGTCAACATATTTTTTACGGAGGGTTTCTCTATGGTAACAATTAATGAAATAGCTAAATTATGTAATGTATCAAATGCTACGGTTTCAAGAGTTCTAAATAATCATCCTTATGTAAATTCAGAAAAACGTGAGAAAATAATAAAAGTAATGCAAGAATTCAACTATACTCCTAGTGCTATTGCTAGGAATCTTAGGATAAATAAGACACAAACCATTGCTCTATCAATTCCAAATATAGATCATCCTTTTTTCGGGAAATTAGCTAGAGAAATTTCTAAAGAATTATTAAAACACAATTACAAATTGCTAATTTATCAGACTTTTTATGAGAAAAAAATAGAGCTTGAATTACTTTCATTACTAAAGAATAAAGCTGTAGATGGTGTAATTCTCGCATCCCTAGAAAATAGTTGGGAAAATATAGAGCATTATTTAGCATATGGGCCCATAATACTTTGTAATGAGTATGAGGAAAATGCACCTATTCCGATAATTTGTTACGATGAATTTGAAGCTGGATACAAAGCTGTTAAACATTTAATAAGCAAAGGTCATAAAAAAATTGGCTTTTGTTTTGACTCTCTTAATAGTCAAGCACAATTAAAACGCCAACAAGGTTATCTGCATGCCTTAAAAGAAAAACAATTACCATTCAATAAAAATTGGCTATTTGGAGATGCAATTACTATTAATGATGGATTTAAAATTTTTGAGAAGCTAGATAAATTAAAAGATAAACCTACTGCATTATTTACTGGAAATGATCAAGTTGCTGCTGGAGTCATTAAAGGAGCTACTATTAAAGGGTATTCTATTCCAACTGACTTAGCTGTTTGTGGTTATGATAATCAATTAATTTGTACAGTTACAACCCCAACAATTAGTACTATTGATATTCCAATTGTTGAACTGAGTAAACGTACCGTTAACGAGATACTACTATATATAAATACAGATGAATCTATTAAACGTAAAATTATTGAATATCCTACTAACTTAATTATTCGTGAATCTACATAATTAAAATAAAAGTTTCTGCTTTAATTTATCTAATATATAAAAAGAGGACGTAAATAATAATGCGTTCTCTTTTTATATTAAGCTAAAACAATCCATTAAAATGCTTTTCACGAAGTCAAATATATAAAGTTATTAAGAAAGATAAGTACTAACATTTTAACTGTTACAATAGGTGACACCACATAATTCATACCCATGAAAAGCATTACATATCACTCCATATTCAGTAATAAATTTCATTTTATGATAATATTTAGATATTAAAATTTAGAGGATTTAGATGATGAAGAAATTAGTATTAGTAGTTGGTTTATCGATTGTAATGTTAGCAGCTTGCGGTGAAAAAGAAATGGTTCAACAGGAGCAGTCAAAAACACAACAAACAATGGTGAAAACAGAACAACCAAAAGATGAGCAGACACGAATGACGAAAAGTATTGAACGTAGAACCAAGGAGATTATAGAATATTTCGGTGGTACTGTAACAGCGGTTGAATTAAATAAAGAAAATAACTTGTATGTCTTATATGTTTTCGTTGACAAAACAGCATTGTCAAATGCTGACGAAGGCTTACGGAAAAATTTCGGCTACAGAACGAGAACAAAGTTAAAAGACGCCGTTGCGCAGAGTGGCTTGCAAGAATACGACAAAACAACCATAAGATACTTCACATCAGATGGTAAAACAGAAATCGAATTTGAATAAGCACTTCTACGTGAGTGCTTATTATTTTTACCTGTTATTTCAAGGTTTAGAAGACTATTTCGAACCTTTGACATTTAACCCCGGTTCGGAAAATTAGTACGCTCTTTTCTCTTTTCTTTCAATACATCATAACTTTGATTCTTTCTCATTATTTTGAACTCCCCCCTCTTTCACTTCATTTAGAAGTGAGAGAATCCTAAGAAAAGAATTCTTTCAAACTCTAATTGATTAGGCTATTCCCGTATCCCTTGCAATTAGAATCCCTATTGCTCCATTCTTTAAAATAAAAAATTGTGAAATTTTATAGCATTATGTACGACATTTGATATCAAATATATTACATTCACTATAGAATTAGTTTATTTATAGGATTTCTATATATAAACAAGGCACTAAATTGACTCTTAAGAAGTCATTACCATTGTATTTGTCTAAAAATTGAAAAAATATGTGTAGATAGATATCATCTAAAATACATATATAATTTTAATTCTCTGACATAATTCTTAAACCAGTTTTTTGTGCATTATGAAATAGAATATTACACAATGTCAGTCTTTAAAAGATTATATATCAAAACTTTAAGAGAGGAAGATAAACTATGAAGATGAAAAGAAAAATCATGATGACAACAGCACTTGCAGCTACGTTAGCTACAGGTGCACTACCTTCTACATCAGTATTTGCTGCAGAAAAAGAGGCTCCTATCCAACAAAAAGAGGCACAAATGAGTATTCAACCATTAGCACAAAATAATTTAGAAACAGCTGTTAATGCTGCCTTAAATGGTCCAGAAGTCAAAAAAATAAAAGTATTTGAGCATGAATTTAATGTAAAAGAAATAGAAGTAGTAAATCTAGGTGGAGGAAAAAAATATGTTAAGGGACAAATTTCTCATCATTTAAGTTTCCGTCCGGATGATCAATTTTATTATGAGTTTACTGTGCAAGATGGAAAAGTAGTAGATAAGCCTGTATTTAATATTGATAGAGGTGGTTGGACACCATTTGCTGCTCCACTTTTATCAATTCTTGCTGCGTATAATGGAATTTCAGTTAATCCAAATGATTTAAATACACTTGGGCAGCAGATTGGTAAAGTTATAGATGGAAGCTGGGAACATGCAGCCCAATCTATCGCAACTGTAGTTAGTCTAAGTTTTAATGAATAGTATGTTTTAATTTTTATTAGCATTGTAGGGACCACTTTTCCTGAATAGCCTTGTTATAAGAAATTCCTGAAACAGCTATAAATAGATTTTTACCGCTCACTCACATTATCTTAATTTGTTAACCACCTTATCATTCATAATATGTCACAAAATAGAAGTCTTTTTAAGGCTTCTGTTTTGTTTGTATACAATACAGCAAAAAGCTTATTTTTCACCTTTTTATGCTACTATTCTTTAAGAATCCGTTTGGCTATTAGATACAATTCATTACAGTAAATTTATAATATCTCAAGTTAGCTCACTACCCCTTTTTCAATTACAAAAATTCATTACATTAGGAATAGAAAACAATAAATATAGTCAAAAACCATCTTATTATAGCTATTATGTAAAGGTCAGGAGAGATAAAATGAACAAAATAAAAAATTTCTTTAAAATTAGCATCCTCACTTGTTTTACACTAGCAAGTTTAGGTACACCATCAACTATTTTAGCTGATAGTCATCCAGGTTATTCCTATGAACCCAATCTAGGTTATCAAAATCCATCGTGGATGTCAGAAGTAGCAGATTCAACAAAATTAAGTGAAATATCTATTCCAGGAACTCATGGCACAATGGCTTTACATGGCGCAAGTTTTCTTGATGAAAATTTGACAAGAAATCAAACTATGAGTTTACCCCAACAATTAAATTCTGGAATTCGATATGTAGATATGCGTGTGAAACGTGTAAAAGATTCTTTTGCAATGTACCATGGCATTGTAAATCAAAAAGCAGTGTTTGAAGATGTATTAAAAGATGCAATTCAATTTTTAAAAGATTATCCGACTGAAACAATTTTAATGCGCTTAAAAGAAGAAACTACACCTGCAAGTGGATCTTCATCATTTGAGGAAATATTTTTAAAATATAAAAACGTTAATGCTTCATATTTTTGGGATCCTAATTCCGTACCAGCTATAGACAGAAACAACCCTACTTTAGGAGATATCCGAGGTAAAATTGTAGTCTTACAAAACTTTGCATCCTCTCAATTATACGGTATTGATTACGATAGTTTGAATATACAAGATAAATTTGAAATTGGAAGCGGACCAGACGAAATATATGAAAAATGGAATGCGATAAAAACTCATCTACAAAGTGCAAATACTAACTTTAATAATGGAAAAATATATCTTAACCATTTTAGTGGTACGGGTGGTGCAGCCGCATTTTTAAATAATGTATATCCTTGGTTTGTTGCAAGCGGAAAAGAGAATAGAAATACTGATAGTAGCCCTAAGTTGATTCAAACGAATTACACTAATGCGTGGAGTGATTTCCCCCGCGATAGAAATGGGCAAGTATATTATGGTGGGATGAATACACTTGGGACCGAACTCTTACAACAAGGTAGAGTTAGACATTCTGGTATTATCGCAGCTGATTTTCCTGGGCCAGGTTTAATTGATAGTATCATTAAATTAAATGGTGTACATTCAAATGAAAAAGAGATATTAATTTCGCAAATCCCATCCGAATCTAGTCCTTTATCTGGACAACAAAATCGTTCTAGTCAAAACTTTAAAATTGATAATTTACCTGTAGGAACTAAAGAATTAAAATGGTTTATTGAGCCTTCAGAGAAAGATCATCCTTCTACTATCTCTTTCAATGTAATGATTGATGTTTCCTTAGGTACCGATTCTATTCGTTGGAAAAATATTTCACATGGATCTAGGACTGAGGCTTACTCAAATACTAAATATTATATCGCAAGTCCAATTGGTGCCACTAGCAAATTCACTGTGAAAATATACGCTATTACAAATTAGTAAATAAAAGAATCCCATTGGAGTTCCTTTTTAATGGAATACCATTAGGATTCTTTTCTGATTTCATTTCGTAAACATTAGGATGGTGATTAAATTTATTAACATATCATTTAAACCATTCAGGGATTTATATTTGGAACGACCCTTTACTTCAAAGAAAAACCCAAAAATGTTAACTACATTTTCCCACTTATCATTTATTCAAAACTGGCTTCCAAAGCGATAGGGCAAAAATCCAATTTGTGTCACCATTGCCTTGATAATCTTGAACTGCTTCATACACTTTCCCCTCATGTACTACTCTATCACCTTTTGTATATGCTTTTCTTGCATCCCATTTTTCATATGTGGGATCCTCTAACTTTGTTGTTACATTCAAAATATCACTTCTACTAGATTCATTTCCAGCTAAATCAACCGCCGTCACTACATATTTATACGATGTATTAGCCTTCAATTCTTTATCCATAAAGGATGTGTTATCCGTTGTCCCAATTTTATTCATAACTCCAGCGCTTTCTCTATATACAATATAATGGTCTACGCCTACATTATCTTCAGACGGACTCCACATCAAGTCAACAGTTGTTGCTGTTGTACTCATACTATGTAATCCTTTCGGTTGAGTCGGAGCTTCTATATCTGGGATTTCATTTGTTGTCTTAACCTTTAGTTCTTCACTTTCTTTTGATATGTTTCCAGCAGAGTCTAACGCCTTTATTGTATAGGTATATTCCGTATTTGCTTTTAGTTTTTTATCAATAAATGTTGTACCTGGTACCGTATCAATTACTTCCCCATTGCGTAACACTTGATATTCCTTTACACCTATATTATCCGTAGAAGCCTTCCATGTTAGTGCAACACTATTGGCAGAAACTTTAGACGCATTTAATCCAGTTGGTTGACTTGGAGCTACTGTATCGGGAGTTTCATTATTTACTAGATTTACATCAATTACATTATAAAACGCGTTTGAAGTATCTGCTACATCCCATACAGCTAAAATAACATGATAACCATTTCGATCAGTTGGTACGTTAATTGTATGTGTTAAATTATTTGATGCGGCAGAACCATCATGTTTCACAGTTCCAATTGGTTCTAATTCAGCACGTGTTAATGGTTTATTAGGATCCCATCCCTTTTTTGTAATGTAATAATGCCATTTACTTGTAGGATGTGCAGCTGTATATTTCCATGTAAATGTATTTGCTCCACCCTTAATCGTATTTTTGAACCAGCGATTTGATGTTTGTTGGTCAAGAATCCCTCCAAACAGTCCTCCTGCCGAAGCGATTTTCCCATCAATCGGTCCACCATCTGGGAATCCTTTAGGCGCTTCTAAGCTTTGAGGTTCGTACATTATATTTCCACAATTTAAATTTAATGCTCCATAATTCTGACTACATAAAGCAGCACGACTGCTTGGCTTTTCAACAAATCCATGTGCATACGCACTTTGAGGTATCATTGTAATAGCCGTCACCCCTGCAGCTAAAATACAGGCACCAATTCCTTTTTTACTTTTTCTTAATCCTTCAAATTTAGATGTTAATTTCAAATTCATTCTTGTCCCCCCAATATATTATTGTTATCGCTAATATAATAGCAATATAGAGATAAACGAACAAATTGCTATTAAATATACTAATATCTCTCATACATTGATACATTTATTATTATTTTTAATCTTATATATCAATAAAATAAATACAATAACTCTATTTTGTAACATTATGTATTAATAGAGGAATAAAATCCTTACATTATTTCACAAAAAATTCAAATATTAATTTAAAGAATTATATTTACCCTCATGCTAAAAAAATACGTTTTTAAAGTAAAAAAAGTCTGGAAGAAACTAATTAAATCAGTCTCTTCCAGACTTCACATTTCTGCTATATAACATACAAACAAGTCATTTCCAAGGTTAAATTCACACATATTTTCTAAACCCTAAAAACACAATAAAATCATTAAGATATCCAACTTAACTTTATGTACTTTGGAATAGTCATCTTCTATCCTTTGAATCCTTACTGTAAACAAATCATCTAGAGATTGATAATATAAAGTAAGAAAAAGAGAATTAAAAATCCAATTCCCCCATAACATTCTATCAATTTATTGTATTATTTTTACCTAATAAGGTACAGGAACAAACAAAAAACTTCAGTGTGCTTGAAATTCCAATAAATATAAACGTTTTTAGGGTGAAACGTTTAAAGGGTACTTTACTGAATTTTTATTAAATGCTCCTGTACCTAGTATCTAAATTAACTCATGTCAAAATATTTTACAATACAAGTGTTGAACGTTACATATATCTATATTTAATGGTACATTTCATCAACATACCTCCCCTAATCTTTATCCTAAATATAGAAAGTTAAGCTCGTTAGGATTTAATTTTGGAATTCTCATCATAACAAATGAATAGATTAGGCACATAACTGTCACAAATTAATAGTTTATCTATTTTTTCAACCATGAAAAATTTATTGCCACTTCAATATTTACTCTAAAACTAAAACATATCTATAGCCACAACTACTTAATAATCTTTTAAAAGAGTCGATAGTTTTATATTTTTTATTTTTTTATTGTACATTTGTACATTTGATGTTAGGATTATGCCTATTAAAATTGAATCCTAACGATTCTTTTTTATAACTTTTATATTTTTATTATCAAATAAAAATATAGATTCTAAAACAAGATCAAAATCAGAACAAAAATGTCGTTATTTGATAATGATGTCATGAAACACCTTTAGAATGGAATGGAATGATATATGCAACAACGTGTTAAGGGGTTACAGGGGGAACAAAAATGAGAGATTTTTTTGATGATAAGTATAAAAATATTGAATTAAAAAGGAGGTTAATCAATTTAATAAGTGAAATTAGCGAATTCAAAGGAAAATTAGCTGCTTATCAGGAACAAAACCCTGACATATTTAATAGTTTAGAAAAAACTATACCACTACATTACATAAAAAATTTCACTACTATTTATGAGGATATAAAAGTTCCTAATAAAAGATTAAAAGAACTTATTTTAGATGATATAGTACCTCAAAACATTTCGGAAGATGCTATTTTTTGTTATTATCAAACACTTTCTTTTGTACATAAAAACTCCTGTACTTTATCAATTAATCCAGCAACTATACAGGAATTACATTTTCAACTAATACATTACCTTACCTCTGACAGTGCCAAATGGCGTGAAAAATCTTTTATTATTCCAGGTATTCCTGAGCATG
Organism: Bacillus sp. CCNWLW194; assembly: GCF_037120585.1. NCBI lineage: Bacteria > Bacillati > Bacillota > Bacilli > Caryophanales > Bacillaceae > Bacillus > Bacillus sp. CCNWLW194. The sequence goes on from NZ_JBBBBL010000007.1 coordinate 80,266, forward strand.
GAATGCACTTGAATAGTTACCGCATTCTTCCACATGAACTCATTCCACAGTTTATGGAGCAATTATGTGATCAATACAACTCATTAAATACTAGTAAGGGGCTACATTCGCTTTTATTAATAGCTCGTTTTATATTAAATTTTTATTGCATAGTCCCTTTCAATCAAGGTAATGGCAGGCTAGCATTTATGTTAATGCAGTTGCTGCTAATTAAGAGTGGACATACATTTGTAAAATATGTATGTTTGGATAAGTATATTAAGAAAAATGAATCTGAATATTACAATTCGATTTATAAATCTTCGGTAAATTGGTACTGCGAGGAACACAATAGTAGCTTTTGGTTAAAAACGTTTTTAACTATTATATTAGAGGCTTACAAAGATCTGCATAACACTGTTCTAGATTCTATATGTAAACATACTAAAGTTGAGAGAATTCAGGATTTTATACTTAAACAAAAACAACCCTTTACTAAGGAAAGTATTCGTAACACATATCCAGACATTGCAGAGAGTACAATTAGTAAGGCTTTAAATTCCTTGCAATTATTTGGGCATATTAAGCTAGTTACAAAAGGAAGAAACGCAAAGTGGACTAAAGTTTGACCTTACTTTTAAAACTCTTACGATTCAAAAATTCAATTATAACGTTATCAATGGTTTTCATGACTTTGGGCTCAAATTCATGGAATTTCATTTTAATTTTAGGCTATTATTACTTTAGTTATATCTAATTCCTACAAAACATCTTATAGGAAAAGGGTACGTTTTCCACCACCCTTTCCTATAAAAATATTAGATATTAACGTAGAAAAATTGTCGAAAAAAGTCTCATTTTAATATTTTTTCTTTATTTTCTGGTTGTAAACGTTTTAATTTCATGTTACCATCTTAATCAAACAATAGAGGGTAATAAAAATAAAAGTAATTCTTTCCCTTAGAAACATATAAATGTACGGTAACATCAAGAAAATAAGGCCAAAGAAATATTTGATACCTACCAAAATAACCAATAGGAATTTTGCACTTTAATTTTTCTGTCAATTCAGAAAAAATATTTTGTCCCTAAACAAAAATTGTTAGCATGCAAAGTTTAAATACACTAGAACACCCAAATAAATGTAATGTCTTTTTAATCGATCATTAAAATATGAAAAAAGAATTCTTCCTACAAAATTCAACTGATTAACTTAAAGACATCTAAATTACTACCTTAATTGCCCTCTATTGTTGACAACATATTTACCAACTATGAAAAAGAGCCTTACAAGGGTTCTTTTTTGTTATAATCATTCAAATTTCAATTCTATCTTGATACTTAGATTTCCACACAAATTACCTCTACTTTTTTACTCTCAATTATTAATTTCCATTCCAAATTTGTTTAAATTTGTGAATAAAATTCCCTCAACTAAAAATAATAAATACAACTAATCGTTATATATTAAAGAGGTGTCAATTTTGTCCTTAAATGAAGAGACCTTAGAAACTAAAACAGATAAAAACATTAAAAACATCCAAACAAGTAACTTAAAAGAACTTAAAAATACATTAAATAATATCTTTGATATTAGTGCAGATTTAATCGAACATCCTTTGCAATTAAAAACAACCACGAATATTTTACTATATTATTTTGAAGGCCTTACAGATGGTGTCGCTTTAAAAAGCAATGTTGTTACACCATTACTACAAGAAGTAAATGAAGACAGTCAAATATTTAATTCTAATATTATTGCTACTCATACCAAAATAGTATTTACATGGAATGAAATTAAAGAAGGATTACTTGAGGGTCAATGTGTTCTATTTATGGAAGGAGAAAAGCGGTCACTTCTAATAAATACAAAAGGCTGGGCAGAAAGAGCAATTCAAGAACCCATTTCAGAAGTTACTATTAAAGGCTCACATGATGGATTTATTGAGAATGCCACAAAAAATATAGGCTTAATTCGTCGATATCTTCCTTCAACAGAGTTAAAGATCAAAAAGCTGACGATTGGAGAACGAGCCACTTCAGTAGTTTATTTAATTTACTTAGGTGATGTAGCAAACGCAGATGTAGTCCAAGAAATAGAAACTAGAATCTGTAGAATTAAAACGGATGCAGTATTGAGTATTGGAGAACTATCTAATTATACAAAAGATCAAAATTGGACTCCTTTTCCACAAGCTTATTTAAGCGAACGCCCAGATGCCATTTCAAATCATATACTCGATGGAAAAGTAGCAGTGTTAATGGATAGATCCCCTGGTGCAATGATTGTTCCAATGAATTTAATTGGATTCTTTCAAACTCCAGATGATTATAATATTCATTGGCTCATTGCTTCATTTTTTCGCTTATTACGATTTGCAGGATTTATTATAGCTATTTTTTTACCGGCATTTTATATTGCTATAGTGTCTTTTCACTTTGAAATCATTCCTATAGATTTATACACTTCTATTGCAACGTCTAGAGTCAAAGTCCCTTTCTCTCCCTTATTAGAAGCTTTTATAATGGAAATCACACTAGAAATGCTACGTGAAGCTGGTATTCGCTTACCACAACCCATTGGACAAACCATAGGAATTGTTGGAGGAATTGTAATTGGACAGGCGGCTGTTCAAGCAGGTCTTGTGAGTAACGTTATGGTTATTATCGTATCTATTACAGCCATTGCATCATTTATTGTTTCTAATTATGATTTATCAAGTTCTATACGCCTTATTCGTTTTCCAATGATGTTATTGGCATACTTTTATGGGATTGTAGGTATCGTTAGTGGATTAATGCTCTTATTCGCTCATTTTGTTTCACTAACCTCCTATGGTTCACCATACGGATTGCCAATCGCGCCATTTCGGCTTCAAGAATTAAAAGATTCTTTTGTAAGATTTCCTATTTCTATGATTACCACCCGCTCAAGTACAGGACAGCCGAAACAAAAAAAGAAAAAAGAAGGTGGTTCGCATGGGGAATCTTAAATTCCAAAACATAACTTTATTTGAATTTATTATTTTCATTCATTCACTGCAACTTGCATCAGGTATGTTAATCATGCCAAGCCCACTTGCTACTACGGCTGGCACAGATGGCTGGATTTCTATCATTCTTGGCTGGATAACTACTTCTATAATCGGCGTATTTATTATATTATTGTTACAAAAAAATCCCAACAAAAATTTCTCACAAATCCTAAAAACGTACTTTGGTAAATGGATAGGGACAATTCTTTTTCTTTTATATGCCTTTTATCTATTTTTTGCTGGCTTTAATACTTTATTAAAGGCAACTGATATTGTAAAAGTGTGGATATTCCCTTCCACTCCTGCTTATCAAATCACCATATTATTACTATTTCCTTTTATTATTTTGGCCCTGAGTGGGTTAAGGGCTCTTACTAGTTATTCTATGCTTGTTTTCTTCTTCACTACTTGGATGCCACTATTTCTTCTTTTTTCACTAAAGACTAACTACAACCCTTTACACCTATTACCTATTTTTAAAGATGGATTATACCCTATTCTAAAGGCAACAAAAGAAACCATTACTCCTTATGCTGGCTTAGAACTTGCATATTATATATACCCGTTCTTACAAAAAAAACAAAAAGCCATAAAAGGACTACTAATTGCGAATACTGGAACCATGTTTTTCTATCTATATGTGACTATTCTTTCTTATATATACTTTAGTCCGGAGGGGATAAAAGACGTAATCTGGCCAGTATTTCATCTGTTAAAAGGGGTTCGTTTTTCTTTCATGGAACGATTAGAAATTATATATATCGCTTACTATTTAATTGTATTTTCCACTACGATATATCCGTATTTATTTTTCAGTTTTAAATCTGTGACCATTTCACTTCAAAAAAACGCGCGCAATTGGGCGCTGCTTGCTTTTATGTTATTTATAGTTGGCCTATTTATTTTCCTAAATCCCGATGTGGATCAATATTTGTTTATATATTCTCTTATGGATATCTTAAATGTCGTTTTCTTTATTCTATTACCAATCTTATTTTTCGCTTACAGTATTCTTTTTACTTGGATTACTAGGAGGAAACAACTTTGATTCGAAAATGGATATGGATTGTAATTTGTTGTGTATATTTAATTGGTTGTAGTCAGAGAATTCCTCTTGAGAAGGTTTCATTAATCCTGTTAATTGGCTTGGATAGAACCCCTAATGGAGACATAAAAGTTGGAACAAGCATACCACACTTTCATCATAAACAGCCAAAAAGCACTATAGAACATTGGACACAAGCATCTACTGTATATACTGGATTCAGTAAAATAGATACGAAGTTAACTGGCTTTATGACAGCTTCCAAAGCTGAAATCATTTTAATTGGGAAAAAATTGGCGCAAGAAGCAAATTGGTTGCAGGAGCTTGATTCCTCTTATCGTGATCCTTACGCTACCATTAATGCTAAAGTAGTACTTGTAGATGGACCTGCAGAAGAAATTTTTAAAATTCACAAGCCTAGTAAACCATCACTTTCATCTTATATAAATGGTGTAATCGAATCGTCAATTCAAAATAACCAATCCGTCTCTTCTACAATTCAACAATTAATGAGAGAACAAAATGAAGAAGGAATGACGCAAACTGTTCCAATTATCAAAAAAACAAAGAATGAAATCGACACAGTAGGAATTGCATTTTTAAATCGCCGAGGGAAATACTTAACTCATATCCCTAAAAAAAATGTTAAATTTTTCAATCTTATAAATAAGCCAAAAAGTAACGGCCGAATGATACTACACCTTGCGATTCCTCCTAAAAAACCTAACAAAAAGACAAACACATCTATCTTCGTACAGAACGCGACAAGGAAGGTAGATGTTAATTATCAAAACGGAAAGTTTTTATTTAATTTCAATATATATGCTAATGTAGCTTTAATAGAAAAAACCAATGCGAATTTAATTAAGGGGCACTATGATAATAAAAAAAATATAAATAATTTAAAAAGTGCTATTCAAAAAGAAATTAATGATAATTTACAAAATATATTAAATGAAATACAGCAGAATAAAATTGATCCAATTGGATTATCCCTATATGCTAGAGCTTTTCAATATAAAGAGTGGAAAAAAGTAAAAGGAGATTGGTTGCAAGCGTTAGCAGAGGCTAAAATAAATGTAAAGACACACATCAAAATAAAAGATACTGGGACCATTAGAAATTAGTCTAGCATTTAATAGCATTTCTCAAAGGAATCACATATTGTTCTAGTGATTCCTTTGTTCTGAAAGAATAATGCTTTGTTTTAATGAAAATATCTTTTCCTGTCAAAAAGCTTAGTTCAAAGAAAAACTTCCTATCTTCTTCTACTTAACCTATCTGAAAAGGAAACAAGGTGAAAATTTGAATAATTATACTGTGCTTTAACAAATTTATAACTATCCCCTTCTTGTAGCTACTCCACTAAAGCTCTTACTTATATATTGAGCCTCTGGTTTACTTTCTCCAATGGTGATAAATTCATCAACTGCTGATTCTATGCAAAAATAGCTTTTAGAATCATCTTTTTAATAAATTTTAGGTATTAAATACTAAGTATATTCGACACAAATTGATTATTTTTTATGAATTTTATTGAAAATCATTGTAAAATACCTCCATTTTCCCTTCTATTTTGCTATGATAGTTACAATTAAATAGGATTAAGATATTTCTATAGGATCGGGGAGTATATAATGAGTGTTTCATTAAAGAGAAATGAATAATTAACCTCTCTATTGAACGACTGGTATCGATCTATGCTATCTCAACAAGTTATAAAAGCTACTAATCTGAAAAAGAACATTGATGGAAAAATTAATAAGTTAAGCATTGAATCGAATCAAGAGCGTCAAAATCAAAATTTGTTACTTTATTACTCACTACTTGAATTTCGCTACACAGTCTTAACAGATAGCCTCCGTATTCAACAAAATAGTTTTGATGCTATTAGTGATTATGATATGCCTACAGACCATTTTCTACGCTTCTATTATCACTTTTTTAAATCCATTCATTCCACTTTTATATCAAGTTTTACTGAGGCAGAGGAACATTATAAACTGGCAGAAAAGATATTAGTAGACATTCCAGATGAAATTGAACACGCTGAATTATTTGCCACAAAATGTAGACAATTAGAGAACCACCAAAAGGTAAGTGACTATTTCTATATTTGTTACCAAGCCAGACGAAAATCAATTGAAAAAGGAGTGTTAAAATAATGAAAAAAATCAGCCTATTATTATCAGGTATTGCTTTTATTGGGGTTCTAACGGTGGGAATTTCTGAGTTTTATAAAACAGATCAGCTTGCAACCCATGGACATTATCCGGCTCCTTCATATAGTGTTGGCGATCATAGTGGTGCACCACAACAAACTTAGTATAAGTGTATGTAAAGCCCATCCATTTGTTAATTTTCATCTTAATAAACGTTTTACCTATAAGTATTAAAAATAAAATATTTATAAGCCAGTTTATCATCAGCTCATATTTTAGAATGTATACTGCCATTATACAAGCAACGATATTAGTCGCAATGCCCAAGGCAACCATGGCTCCCCAAATCCTGTCCGAAAGTCCCACTCCTTATTCAGTCCCTTCCTAAAAAAACATTCTTTTCCTTAATTCGTTCCTACACCCTATTCAAGATATGCTGTATTATCCTTGTCTGATGAATATCTATTTATCTTTTCATATAGAGTAAACAAAATTTTCACTCATAATTTTTTCTTTATCAGGCAAACTAAGTTTAAGCCGTTTGAACTAGCGGCTTCACTCTTCTGGTAATGGGTAGTAATTTATAGTAATTGACTAACTCATTCAGTCCATTGGCACTGGCAGGCGACAAAATTGTTGTCTGCCATTTTCATGTATACTTTTTCTAATTTCATTCCAAACCATACGTTCGCTTTGCTGATTTTGAATAAGTAAAAAAGAAAAAGCTCAGTCCACTTTTGGTATAGAGCTTTTTCTTTTTACATATACTATTTTTGAGCCTTTTTACCAATACGTGTCCTATTGGTGTCTTAAATTCCTCCTAAAAAGGGCGGCAGATACGACTGCATGCTCTTTTTTATTTATATTGCTGTTCTATATCCACAATAAACCAAATGAAAACTAAAAATGCACTATTACATATCTGTTCAGTCCAGATTATGTTAAAATTTCTTATGTTGTTTATTTCATAGTCGAATTATGGTTTCGTATCTAATTCAATAATATGTGAGCTGTATACCAAAAGAAAAGACACCCAAAAGGTGTCTTTTCTTCTTTTAATCTAAAAAACATTTTTCTTTTTCAGGAAGATTTATTATCTCACTATCCTAAACCTCTAATTCAAAGACCTTTTGATCACGGTGCTCAAAAGGTTTCATCTATATTAACATGTAAATAGTTCACTTCCTAATTGATTGGTTGGCTGCCAATGCATCATTCGATGGGGTTATCATCATTATCATTAGAACCATCGGTAACACCATTAAAACTAACTTTTTAAAGATCTTATTACCATTTGCATGAGCTATGAACCTCTTCATTCTCATTCCTCCCTTAATATATAGCACTCATATACATCACACTAAATATGTAAAATATTATAATGAAATAAAGTCTTTATCAACAAATACCTTATTATTCGTTTTCTTTTTTCTCAAATCTATAGCACCTAAACATCACTCAGTCCTCAAACATATTTTTAAAATTAATTTCACTTTATATTAAATAAAAGCCAAATAGGCGTTCATAATGAACGACTATTAAGCATCTAACTAAAAATTCGAATATTTTTCATGTGAATCTATTTTGTTTAATCCCGTTGAAGTAACTTGATAGATTCTTTTTTTGCCTATATATTCTTGTTTATTATTCTCAAGGTTAGTAAGTGTAGCCCGAGTCTTTTCATTCACTGCTTCCCCTTCTATATGGGTAAACTCAATATAATCTCCCACTTTGACTGGCACAGTTTGGCTTTCAGCAGTTTGCTGTCTATTTCCCACTATTTCCTTATTGTACACAACACTACCGGATGAATTCTGTACTTTGATACTCGCATACGTATTATTAAAATAAGAATGTGGTACGCCTGCTTCTAAATTCACCTGCATTTTCTCTGTTACCCTATTATAATTTACTTTTGCGATTTCTCGATCATTATATCCCTTTAAAGACCATGCAAATTGATTTCCATCTAAAACTGTTGTTTCTGGCATTTTCTCTACTTTCTTCAGGCCTTCTTTTGTAACTTGATACCTGGCTGTCTTTCCAATTGTTTCATTTTTGTTATTTTCAAGGTTAGTTAAGGTTGCTCGCGTTTTCTCCTTTGTTGCTTCTCCTTCTATATGGGTAAATTCAATGTAATCCCCTACCTTGACTGGCACAGTTTGGCTTTCAGCATTTTGTTGTTTATTTCCCACGATTTCCTTATTGTACAGAACATTTCCAGAAGAATTCTGGACCTTAATACTCGCATACGTACTAGCAAAATAGGAATGTGGTATACCTGCTTCTAGTTTTATCTTCATCCCTTCTGCCATTTTATCGTAATCTACTTTTGCAATTTCTCTATCACTATATCCTTTTAATGACCATGCAAATTGATTTCCATCTAAGATTGTTGCTTCTGGCATTTTTTCTACTTTCTTCAGACCTTCTTTTGTAACTTCGTATATGGCTTTTTTTCCAAAGCTCTCTTGCTTACTATTATCGACATTTGTGAAAGTAGCTCTATGCACACCCTCTAGATGTGTTAACTCGATATAATCTCCTACTTTGACTGGTACCTTTTGTGATTCAGCATTTTGCTGTTTGTTTCCATAAATATCTTTGGTATAGATCACTTTACCTGATGTATTTTGCACTTTAATACTCGCATATGTACTATCAAAATAGTCATGTGGTACACCTGCTTTTAGATCAATTTGCATTTCTTCTGTTGATTTATTTAAATTTACTTTCGCAAATTCAAAGTCTCCAATCCCTTTCAGCGACCATGCAAATTCGTTACCTTCAAAAATGTTTGGAGATTCATTTTTGATTTGTACCTTTTTCTCAACAGTTTGATCAAATAAATCCGTTAATACAATTTTTGCATAAGCATTTGTTGATAATGATATAGATTGACTGATTCTATTTTGATAAGATTTAATATCATCAATTACGTTAATAGGTTGGCCCGTCATATTTTCATTGTTATAAATTTCAATTTTCCCCTTAAATTGCGGTGTACTATTTTCTTTTAGTTTCCAAGATACATTTAATTTTTCATTTTCATAATATATAGATTGGATATCAAAATCTAGTTTTCCTATTTCAGGTTGAGTAGGTTGATTTAGCGTGAATATTTTTCCTGATCCAATGGTAGACTGCGTATTACCTCCTGCTTTGACCCATACATATTCTGAAGTGGCTCCTCCATCATATTGATAAGTATTATCATGCGCCCCTGAAACATTTTGATTATTCCAAGAATTCCATTGTTTATCTACTAACTTTCGGCTATAACCATTTTTCAGGCGCGCTTCTCGAACATTCTGTCCACTATCAGCCCAGTCTTCTTGAAACATTCCTAATCCATGATTAAACGCAACATTAGCGACAGGAAAATCCATAATTGCAATTTGATGCCATTTATTATTTGTTACATCTTTCAGCCATTGTCCAAATTTAGTATGACCATTTTCTTGCCATGAACGCATTGTCATTCTGTACCAATTGTAGTCTTTCCAACCATAAGTTGTTTGAACCTTCATTCCTGTTCCTTCTCCTCCAAAGGGTCCAGCTTGCGAATTCGGAGATAAGTATTCGGCCTTTATTGCTTCTTTAGAGGAAATTGGATCCCATAAAGCAAAATGTAAAGTACGTTTTCCATTTTCATCAAACCCACTTTGTTGTTGAAAACCAGCATATCCTCCAGCTTCACCACCTGCATTCCAGTTGTGTACAGCCCAGTACGTATAAGGTGGAGTCTGAACTGGTGACCAGTCTATACTAATAATATCTGAGGCAGGTATATTTTGGGGACTGACATAAACTGCTGGAGCAGCTGAATGTGTTGCAGCTTTAGTGTGCGAAATAGACGTTCCAAACATAGAAAACATGCTACATGCTGCGGTAATTATAATAACTTTATTAAATCTTTTCTTTTCTTTCTGAATAATCACTAATCTTCTTCCTTTTCTAATTTTAATTTTTGAATAATAACTTAATAGAGAAATCTATCAAAATTCAAGCAACATCCAGTAATTCTTTAAAATACTGCCCCAATTTATGTTGTTCTATCTTCACATCTGATTCTTACATATTACTTGATTGTAAGTGGTTTCCATAACGCTACTGCAAATATCCAATTCGGGTCACCATTTCCTTGATGATTTTGAACAGCTTCATACACTTTCCCTTGATGTTCTACTTTGTCTCCCTTTGTATACGCCTTCTTTGGATCCCATTTCTCATAAGATGCATTTTGATCTTTTGTTTTTACCGGAAGAATGTTACTTTGAATTGATGTATTTCCAGCTGCATCTACAGCCTTCACTGCATATTTATATTCCTTATTAACTGTTAAGTTCTGATTAGTAAACGTCGTTCCTTGTACTGTTTGAATCAATTGTCCATCGCGTAATACCTGATATTCTTTTACACCTACATTATCTGTAGAAGGATTCCATTTTAGCTCTACACTGTTAGAAGTAAGGTTGCTTGCATATAATTCTTGTGGCTGTGTCGGAGCCTCTGTATCTGGTTTCGGATTAACAATTTGATTTACTTTTTTCAGACCATCCTTTGTAACTTCGTATATGGCTTTTTTTCCAAAGCTCTCTTGTTTACTATTATCGACATTCATAAAAGTAGCTCTATGCACACCTTCTAAATGTGTTAACTCGATATAATCTCCTGCTTTGACTGGTACCTTTGGTGATTCAGCATTTTGCTGTTTGTTTCCATAAATATCTTTCTTGTATACTACTTTCCCCGATGCATTTTGTACTTTAATACTCGCATATGTTTCATTAAAATAATGATGCGGTACGCCTGCTTTTAAGTCCACTTGCATTTCTTCAGCCGACTTATTGAAATTGATTTTAGCAAACTCGAAATCACTTATTCCTTTTAGTGACCATGCAAACTGGCTTCCTTCTAAAATATTATTTGCATTAGGCACATCTGGTTTAATCGGATTAGAATCCGTCCCCTTCCAAATCTCTGCTGTTAAAATTGGATATCCTAATGCATTCACTTTTTGAATGGTATCGTTATTTGGACGTAATCCCCACTTCTCAAAGAAAGGAATCAAATTTTGTTTGGCTACTTTTGATGCTGAGATCATAAATAATTGTTTTTTATTTTCATCAGTTTGTGGAAGTTCATTAGAAGGCATATCTCTATACAATTGATGCAATTTAGGATAGAAGTCTTCTCCATATGCTAACTGTAGTTGCCAGAGCATAACGAGCTTAACAAAAACATCACTAACTTCGTCATAATTTTTATTAGGTTGTTCTAAGTATTGAAATGCCTTAGTATAAGCGCCCTCTTGTTGCAATCTAAAAGGTTGATTAGATGTAAATGCTTTTTCTACAGAAAGGCTGTAAATATTATTTTGTACTTCTGTCATATTATAAAATTTCCAAGGTGATTGCTGTCTCAAATGCCCTGCCTCATGCCATGGACCCCAACCATCTTTTATAAATTTATTAATATCCAACACGTATTGGATTGCATCTCCTACATATGCAGTTCGATAAGAAGTCGCATACATATAATAATCTGGCGAATGATTTTCTTCTACGTAATGAATATAATGCTTGTCTACTTGTTCTTCGGATAATCCAGCTACCTTGTCTTGAACTCGAGTAGCTTCATCCATCTTTTTTAAGAGTTGTACAGGATCTGTATTAGAACCTAGCAAATATTTCTTAACACGTGCAGGGCTGGCCGTAATTAATACACGTTCTCCTTTTAGCTCCACTGCATGTGCATTTGGATATTGGTTCAGCATTTCTATTAAATCTTGTTTTGTATGCTTGCCTAGTTCAAAGAGAGGAGTAGTCGTTCCACCAGTTGTGACCGTTGTTCGAATGGTACCACCTTGTTGTTTATTGTAAAAATAAATCATTCCTCCATTTGGCGATTGGATTGTGTTTATACCTGGTTTTAATGTAAATGATTTTATTTTAGAATCTTCTCTCCAAGAAGCATCATACGAATACGTTCCAATATATGCTTGAATATTTTGATTTCCTTCTACATTAATCGTTATTTGTTCATTTGGCTTTGCATATAAACCAGTCGGTTCATATGGACTAAATGCCATACTTTTTCTTTCCTGTTGTTTCAGTACCTCAACATCCCCTTTTCCTGGGACTGTATACGCTCTGTTTTCTGATTTAACTGAATTTTCATCTTGAAGTGATGTCGATATTTTATTTGGCTGCTGCGGTTCCTCTGCAATGATATCTGTTGTAGAAATCATTCCAGTTGCAAGCATAGTTACTGTAGCGGTGGCTGCAAGTATTTTTCTCGTTTTATATTTTGAATTATTCCCCATATTTTCTCCCTCATTTTTCCTTAATGCACTTAAGGATTTTTGTTTTTTTATGTTTTTACAACCCAAGCTATTCATGCTATCTATGTTGTATCTTTTAATCTATTTTTTCTCATAATAATCTCCTTTTCTTTATTTATCATTGTATACAAATACTATTTGATGACACATTAAATAACAACTTTACGATAAACTCATCAATAACAAACTATTATGTTTTGATTCAACACCCATAACTTCCATCTAATTGTATAAATGTATTCATTCGGCGAAATAAGTAAATAAATTTCAACATTTAAAGCTTATAATCTAGCGAAAAATTCATAAAAGTTTTTTAACTTCAATGGTTTAAATAATTGCAACCACATTTATTTAAACTTCCTTAGCTTTTTTCTAAACTATTCTCTAAGAATCTTGTTGTTTTTTGTATATAAACCTGGTTGCTACTCTATATGTAAAAGAAAGACGGAATCTTTAATATAACTCCGCTTTTTTAATATAAAAAGCACCTAATTCTATTTGAATTAGATGCTTACATTTAGTTCTTAAACCAAGCATTCTAAACTACTTATGCCCCTGTAAATCTTTTTTTATTACATCCCAGAGTGAATTATCTTGGCGTATCGGTTTACCCTCTTCGTCCCATTTTATTTTTCCTGTTCCTAATTCATAATTCATTCCTGTCCATGTATCTTCACGAAATGCATAGAATGATTTATGCCAACCTTTTTGATTGAAGATAGAAATAAGATCTTGCATGTATTGGGTAGCTCCTGGAACAGTACGGTTAATTCCAAATTCCTCTGCAATAATTCGATTAGATGGTACATGATTTTTCTTAGACCATTGTTGAATCGGCTTTAAAAATTTCTCTAATCCCTGTTTATTCCACATTACAGGTTTCTCTAAATCCCCTACGTTTACTAGTCCTGGATATTGATATTCCTTGTTTTGTTTTTCACCTTGACTCGTTAATTCATATGGTTCATACATATGAAATGCGTATAGTGTTTTTTTATCCTCTACTGGGTTTAAATATTTAAAAGCCCATGGAGTAGCATATAAACCTGAATCTAAAATAACCGGTGTTTCTTTGTCCACTTCACGAATAGAGTTAATCACCTTTTCATAGAATCTGTTTAAATCCGCTGTTGTTCCTTTCACTTTTTTATACCATTTCTCGTAATCTTCCGTCCAAAAATCATTATATCTATTATTTTTAGCTGTTTCTGGATGCGGTTCATTTATAATATTATAACCAACCACTGCGGGGTGATCTTTTAGTTCCAAAGCAAGGTCTTTCCAAAATTGACTTGCTTGTTCTTGATACTTCTCTTCTTCCCATATTCTGTCGTCATTCTTGTTATTATTAAATTGGCGCCATCGATCACCAGGCAAGGATAACATTGTAAGAACAACTTTCATTCCCTGCGATTGTGCGGCATCTAAATCTGCTTTTAATTTTTCTAAATCCTCTTTTACTAATCCCTGATAGTTATCTGCATTACCTATCAGAAAATCCTTTCCAGAGGTATCTGGTTTATCTTCAAATAAAAAATCTTTATCCTTTGTCCATTTATCAGGTGCTAAACGAACATATTCAATATTAGCTTCTTTTGCACTTTTATAGTTCTCAGGTAATGACGTACTATTCATGAAATTAGTGCCCTTCCTTTTTGAATCCCAAAAACTAATTTTTGAATCGCTCTTGTAATAGGTATCAGCTCTTACATTCATTTCCTGTACTCCAAAATTCATCATGCCCAATAACGCAACAATTGGCAAAATTTTTTTCACAACTTTTCCTACTTTCTCTTTATATTTTACACACATAACATACCTGTGTTTTGTTACAGGAATATGGCAATTTTCCAAAAATACCTTTTATGTTTATAAAATGGAAGGTCATTCACTCATAAATAAAAAAGAAATAATTAGGAAGTTGCTTCATTTTCTAAAAAACAAAAAAGGAATCCTTTATGGATTCCTTTTTGACTTGCACTCTTTTTCAAATAGTGCATTTTTGCACCTACTTTTAGTATACCTTACAATTCTTATAAAATAAATAAGATTAAATAAAATTCACTTCTATATTTTCATAAAATATCACACATACTCCCTCATAATTTTACAGATAAAATAGGGTATTTTAAAACTCATCTCTTGAACATTCCTTTAGTTGCTCCATAGCAATTTTACGCGCATGTTCCTCACTATCTATCAAAGTCAATCCTTGTGATATATAACTCCAAAATTCAGATCCACAATCCTCCATCCATCTATAAGCTTCTGTTGTGTATAGCCCATCTTTTCTTTTAATGATTTGAACCTTATAGTTTTTACTTGGAGAAAAAAACTCTTGTATAACCTGCTCCATTTATGAAACATCCTCCTTAAATCTATTATTTGAAATTATATTTTCACATAATCTCGTAATAGAAACTTCTTTTTACGATAAATTACTATCACTTTTTGAAAGGATAATATACCTTACATCCTCCCATCATTTTCTTCCTGTACTAACCAATATAAATGATACAGCTTATATCCTAGAAATTTCAATAACATTTGGCCGTTACTTCTCTCTGTCGTTCTACTTATTTCTACTACATATAATTAAATATTTTTTCAGAAACCACTTCATAAAAGAACGTAAGTTCGTGTATAATAAGAACAAGAATAGGAACAAACGTTCTCATTATTATTAGGAGGAGTTATAGTGTATGACTATTCAATTTTACCGAATAGAATCATTTTATGTGTTGATCTTCGTAGCTTTTATGCTTCTGTTAGTTGTATCAAAATGGGATTAGACCCACTTCATACAAAATTAGCTGTAGTCGGTGATGTGAATAGGAATGGGTCCATTGTTTTAGCCGCAACTCCACCTTTAAAAGCAATGGGAGTAAAGAAGTTGGCAAGGCTATACGAGATTCCTCGGCAAAAAGATATTCTTATTGTGAATCCAATTATGAGAACCTATATTAAGTGCTCCAATTACATAACGAAGTTAGCTCTACAATATGTTCCTATTGAAGACTTTCATCAATACAGCATCGATGAATTTTTTATGGATATTACCGATAGCATCCATCTATTTGCTCGGAATCCAAATGAATTTGCATTACAGTTTAAACGTGAAATATATGAACACACACGAATTGAATGCACAATCGGGATTGCACCTAACCTATTGATGAGTAAGGTAGCTTTAGATATTGAAGCAAAGAAAAATAAAGACGGAGTCGCTTATTGGACATACGAAGATATACCTACAAAATTATGGAGCATACGACCGCTTAGTAAGTTTTGGGGAATTTCGCATAAAACAGAAACAAAATTAAATCAAAAAGGAATACATTCAATTGGTGATTTAGCTAATTATCCTCTTAAATATTTAAAACAAAGCTTCGGCGTGATTGGCGAAGAATTACACTTACATAGTAATGGGATTGATTTTAGTCGAATTTCAGAGAAATATGTTCCGGTTACAACTTCTATAGGAAAAAGCCAAATTTTAATGCGTGATTATACAATAGAAGAATTTCCGATTATCCTACTGGAACATACCGAAGAAGTTTGCTATCGATTAAGACAACAAAACAAACTTGCTCAAACCGTTCAATTTTCAATTGGATATAGTAAAAGTTATTCGGGTGGCTTTAGCAAAACACATACCTTAAGCCGTCCCACCAACTTAACCATGGACATTTATCAAGTTTGTCTATATTTTCTACATCAACAATATACTGGAGAACCAATTAGAAGTATTACTATTTCTCTAACAAAACTAATTGGTGAAGGAGAAGAACAAATTTCCCTTTTTGATAACATCATACAACGAGAAAAAGAAATAAAGCTAACGAAAGTAATGGATGAAATACGCACAAAGTTTGGAAAAAACAGCATATTAAGAGGAATTTCCTATACAAATAATGCAACAGCAAGATACAGAAACACACTGCTAGGGGGACACAAAGCATGAACAACGCTAATATGCCAAAAGGCAGAGGAATGGTCAAATGGACGCCGTTTGCAGCAATGCCAGAACAATTCGTCGGAATACGTGAAATGATCAAAGAGAAATCTAAAGTATCGCGTCCCACTTTAACCTCTGAAGAGAAAGAACTGATTGAGAACATGTTACTATGTTCGTTGCTATCTGAAGAAGAGATATTAATTACATATTATGAAGATGGTTATTTACTCACCAACTATATGACCGTTATCGATATAGATTCATTACATAGATCTATCATATGTAATGATGCTTTCTATAATAAGATGACAATACAATTTCCGAATATAATAGACGTAAAATAGATTTAGGTGATTATCTTTGGAGTATTATAAAGGAGAATATAAAATGCAAGGGAATCAGATAAGAAAGAATACAGCGAGAAGAATTACTCATAATGATATAAATAACTATCCCTATTTAAAATATACCTATGATTATCAATGAGAAAAATGGAATAACTTACGAGGTTTTAAGCGCTGGTTTTCATAATAATGATGCAGTAGCGATGATAACGACAGATGGTTTCGCTACAACTAGGGTAAATACACCGATCGTAACAGTAAAAAACAATGATGGTAGTATCCAAGCATTCCGCTTACCTTTAGAATTGGAATACTGGGTACTTTCATGTATGTGTGCTGCTTCAACAGGGAGAAATCCGTTCCCATGTAAAGTCGCTTTTGGAATCATTGATACTAAATTTCATGTAGAATTCACATGAAAAAGGAGCAAATTAAATTGCTCCTTTTATCGTTATAAGATTTTTAACTTCTATCCTTAAACATACTATCTAGGATTCTATCCTAGAATTTGAACTTATATCTTAAATCCACCAATTAATTCTTGAAGTTCTTCGGCCATCTGTGCTAATTGTATTGCTGAAGAATTTATCTCTTCCATAGAAGCATGTTGCTCCTCAGATGAACCGGCTATCGTTTGCATACTTGAAGAATTCTCTTTCACAGCCATAGATATTTGATTAATTGATGTATCGACTTCCATTACATCACTTGTCATTTTATTTGATAATTCCACCATACCATGTACTTTTGACACGATATCATTTGCAGATTTTGAGATTTCATAAAAACTTTGTTTTGTATCATTCGCAACCTGAATCCCTGACTGCACTTCAACTCCTACTTCATTCATAGCTTTTACAGTCTCATGTACATCTGCTTGTATTTCCTTAATTATACTTCCAATTTCCATTGAAGATTCGGATGATTGCTCTGCTAGCTTCCTAACTTCATCGGCAACAATTGCAAACCCTCGCCCTTGTTCTCCTGCTCTAGCTGCCTCAATTGCTGCATTCAATGCTAATAAATTTGTTTGTTCCGCAATATTTTGAATCGCTTCTAATATACTTCCAATTTGTTGCGATTTCTTATCTAATAATTTTATTACAGTATCGGATTGAGAAACAGAGTGATGGATAGACTGCATTTGCGCTACAGTTTGTTCTACTAATTTTTCACCTTCATTGGCTTTTTGTTTAGTGTATATGGATGAAGTCGATACTTCAGAAGAATTATCAGCTACGTTTTGAATATTTCGCGTTACCTCACCAATTAATTCAGCTCCAGACTCCACTTCATTATTTTGAACTTCTGCACTATTCGAGATTTCTTCCATCTCTCTTGTAATTTGTTCTGTTGCAACGCTTGCTTGCTCTACGCTAGCAGTTAGTTCCTCAGACGAAGCAGCCACATGTCCTGCAGATGTGTTAATTTGAGAAATTATATTACGTAACGATTTTGCCATTGTGTTGAAACTACCACCTAACTGACCAAGTTCATCCTTTGAACGAATATCTATTTTCTCAGTTAAATCTCCCTGACTAATTCTTTGAGCTGAAATAACTAATCGTTTTAGTGGATTAATAATAGATTTAAGAATGAAGAAAATTACAATTCCACCTAACAATAATGAAGCCCCTATTATAGTGAGAGTTTTATAAAAAATAGGATTGGTAGCCTCTTCAATTTCTTTCGTAGGCATTATACCAGCTATTTTCCAACCTGTTTTTTTGTTTGTCTTAAAGCTTATGTTTCGATCCTCTCCATTAAGGCTATAAGTAATTACTCCATCTTCTTTCTTATATAGATCATCTGCTAATGATTTCTCTAATTTCTCACCTGGCTTACGTGTAGGATGAACAACTATAGTCTTATCTTGACTTACTATAGATACAAAACCTTGTTTTCCTATTTTTATCATTTTAGAAGTTTTTACGATATCATCAATATTTAAGTCCACACCAATGACACCACTTTTATCAGCATTTTGCTTTGCAATTGCTATTACCATATTTCCTGTAGACTTTGATTTATAAGGAGACGAAACAATAATTTCTCCATTGGCTTTTACTGCATCCTTATACCAACTACTTTCTAACGGATTAAATCCTTCTGGTATTTTTCCAACAGGTGCTTGAATAAATTGATTATTACTGGATGTAGTATAAATTGTTTCTATCTCTGGATGTAACTGTATATATTGTTCAAATTTACTTTGTACATTTTGCAATTGGTCAGCATTATAATCACCTTGTTTAAGTATCTTTGCAAAATAAGTTACATCTACATGTTTATTTTCTAATTCATCATCAACTATCTTATTTAAAATACTCACATTATCTTTCGCAGCTTGTAGAATTGTATCATTAAGATCAGTTTTCGACTCATTATAAGATGTTATTCCCACAATAAGACTTGGTATAATTAATATTGCAATAAATGCCATAGACAACTTCGTTTTAAGCTTCATTTGTTCCAATCTTTCTTTTATTTTAAACACTCTCTACTTCTCCCTTTCATTCTAACAACTGATATAGTTTATTTAATCGTTTGCTCCTTTATTTTTTCTACATTCATTTATGGTATCATTCGATATGAAATCACCGTTATATCCTTTTACATGCATCTTCTTATATAACAATTTAATTTTTACAAGCGGAGTTTATCTATCCACCTTTCGAATATGTTATTTTTTTATAGTAAGCAATGTTAAGACTACAAATTATTCTAAATTACCTAGATGAAACATGGAATTCATTTAAATGATGATTTTTGACTTTAATTGGATCAAAATTTTAATCTAGAACGATTCAAATTTGATGAAATCCTTACCATAATAAACCTTCTAAAACTTAACTAAGTGAATTTATTCTTTGGATAATTATACTTAACAGGCTTTTAACCACTCTAACCGCTTCACTTCATTTACTACAGCTACTTTTGTATTATTGGATACCAAACCATAAATTCTAAATAGGAGAATAAAATAAATTGGAGGACTTCATTGTAACACGCATGCATAAGTTTTAAATATTAAAATTAAAAAATATATTTTTCATTATATTATCTTCATGAATTACTAATAATAGATTGCGAGCTTTTTTGGGCTAGCATCTAAATCAGGGTATTACTAAGATTCAAATGAATAACAGCACCAATCCATATGTATTTTGCGAAATAAACTGTTTTGAACTACCTCACTGCTGAATTACAATTGGATGAACCTTTATAGATTTTGCACGTCTCATCGCTCTATCATTTCCATCTAAATATCTTCTTACTACCATTACTTTTTCCTCTCGTGAAAATTTAACCATAAAAAAGTACACCCCAATTGTTGTTCGTA
Source organism: Bacillus sp. CCNWLW194 (assembly GCF_037120585.1). NCBI lineage: Bacteria > Bacillati > Bacillota > Bacilli > Caryophanales > Bacillaceae > Bacillus > Bacillus sp. CCNWLW194. Next base: position 100,478 of record NZ_JBBBBL010000007.1, read on the forward strand.
TCTAACATTTGAGGTGTACATCAATTAAGGACAACTTGAATATCATTTATATGGACAATTAATTAGTACCTTTCTTTATTCCTCCACCATGTTTCAAATGCGCCAATTACTCTCAGCAAGACGGAACGAGAATTAAGCGAATATAAAGCGATTTATATCATAAAAGATTATTTTTCACTTCTTTATCAATCTTTACAAAAGACACCCAAGAATTAACAAAGATATTGTTTCGTCTGTTTAATCTCTTACAGAAAAACGGACGAAAATCCCATAGGTATAAGAAGAAAACATTCATTGATATCTTAGGCATCGTATATAATTTTTCTATGTCCCACAATTAGGTAGTGTAATCCAAAAAAATAAAGCCCGATAGGGTTTATTTAGTATGCAAATTTTTAAAGAACTTACACTGGATCTTTAGAAAAAAGAAAAAATCTTACATGAAATTAAACTTGTATAATGTTAGCTTGATGGGCATAGAGCACCACCCACATTTTAATTTTTTTATGGACCAAGCAATTCTCAAAAAATGATAGCACAATTTTAATTATGATTTTGATTTTAATAATGCGTTCTGAGACACTACTCTTCTTCTAAAATAGCGTAATAATATTCATCCCACCATTCATTTCCATGGGGTATACACTTCTTGAAATAGCCTTCTCTCCTCATTCCAATTTTCTCCATCACTCGATATGATGGGATATTTTCTGGCTGACATGTAGCTATAATTCTATGTAATTTCATTTCCTTAAACCCATATTTCAATGTAGCTTGTGCTGCTTCAGAAGCATATCCTTTGTTGAAATATTTAGGATTGAATACCCAACCAATTTCATAAGTATGCTCGCCAAAATATTTATGAAAAACAATATGACCAATCAGAATATTTTCATCTATCAGTATCACAGGAAAGTTCTCAGCATTTTCACCCATATTTTTATTTACAAAGTTTCTTGTATCTTCTTCAGTAAAAACCCCTTCAGGTATGTATTTCATAACATTGCTATCTGATGTATACTCATGAACAGCTTCCCAATCCTTGAATTCAAATTTCCGTATTAGTAATCTTTCTGCTTCTATAAACATTTACTTTTCTCTCCTCAAAAAATCGTTACTTTATTTCAGATTCACATTTAATCTTTAAAAAAAGAACTTGCAGGAATCTCTACAAGTTTTTTTATATCAGGTGAATATATGGGACAAACAAACTATCTTACCGATTCATCATAGAAACTACAGGGGTAGTACTTTGACAACTATATTATATAACAAATATTAACATCCGCAGATTTTATTTTTGAAAATTATGTTAATTAAGAATGAAAGTATCCTTTTCCTTAACTATCCTAACTTCTATTCACTTAAATAAACTACTCAGTTTGATTTTTTAAAACTTCTTGAAAATGCGTAACAACAATTACACAATTAACTTCTTTATGCGCGAGTTCCTGGAACACTCAATAATTTTACTTGCTGTTGGTTCATCAGCAATAAATAAAACAACATAGCAAGATAGTGCCCTAGCAATTACTACACGTTGTCGGTGTTTGCCACTTAATTGAATTAAATTAAATGAACGTTGCTGAGTATAAAGAATATGTTTACTTTTACTCTAAAAATTCTCTTCTTTAACAAGGTTTTTTGATAAAAATACACAAAAACCCAAAATCATGGGACTTTTATTAAGTGAACTGCTCTATTTGAATTTTAGTTACATAAATTTGAAACTTTCGTGCATACTATGTTTACTCCTTAAATTCATAGATGTAATGTTCTTATGGCAGTTAGCTTTTGCTAACTGCTTTTTATTATTAAGTATGTTCCAAAATGATGAATTCCTAACTATTAGGTTAGCTCTTGCTATCTACAAAAGGAGTTTGATGTTTTACTTAAATACCCTAAAGATACTCTACTCATATATTTTCCAATAAAAAAGGAGATATATATAATCTCCCCTTCTAATCCATAAACTATATCATTAGCGAGTGAATCCTCCACCAAGTTGTTGTTCAGCCATTGCCACTAGACGTTTTTTGATTTCACCACCAACAGATCGGTTTGAACGAGCTGTTGCGTCTGCACCAAGTTGTACACCAAACTCTTGTGCGATTTCATATTTCATTTGATTGATTGCACTTTCAGCACCACGAACTAATAATTCGTTACGGCTTCCACTATTATTGTTTGCCATCATTACGTATACTCGTTAATTTTCATGTCTATACTGTTTAGAGAAGGTATTCCATGCCATTCGGATTGACCTCCAGCACATGATAAGTTTATAGCCGTTCCTATAATTAGGAACGGTCTTATTTCATTCAACTATCCTTTTTTATTACAGTAACTGTTTTTTTTGATAAGCATTACTACACAGTTTCTTCTGTTCAAGATACATTTTCACTAAAATCATTCAAATTCTCTTCACTATTTAATACATATGTTTCATATAATAGTCTTTAATATTCATTCATACGATTAAACCATAGTCTTTTATTTTTATAACTTTTACACTTAATTCTAATACGCCCTTATTTGCATGATTAGAATGTGCAGCTTCATGCTGTCCAAAATGGCTTGTATTCCGCTCCATCTAAATAAATTAAAAGTTATAGCATGTATTTTTAGCTAGGGGTAACGATAACATTTCAGAAACCTCATGCTACGCAAATTTGGATAAGAAAAGTGTCTCTGTTACACCCTGTACCAGAGACAAACTATTTACTTTTTCTTGATAACCAAACTTTTCACAAAGAAAGAATTTAAACAATTTATAGAACTAATACTTGAGAAAAAATAGAAGCAGCCTATCGTGACAGACTCCTCCTGAAATACAACCCTTGTATACATATAGGAAATGAATTTATTTTACCAATAATGAATATTCACCATTTTTATCATCGAATTTATAAACATTCAAATAATATTTGCCTGGTTTCGCTTCGAATTTCCCCTTTATAGTATTTCCTTCATCTTCACCACAAGCTACGTAATTTTGCATGTCTGATTCATGATAAAGTACCCATGTCATCCCAATATTTTGTTCATTTACCACAGAAATATCTACTTCTTTTGGATCTGTAACATCAAACGTATAAACATCTGTTTGATCAGGAGTAACCAGATTTCCTTTTACAAGCGTATTAAACAGGAGTACCTTCTCCTCTTCATGGGATTCACCTGTTTGCGGATCTTGTTTTACAGTAACTTTTGTTTGTTCTTTGCTTTCTTTTCCTCTACGATCTTTCACAGTTAGTTCCACAGTGTATGTTCCTTTTTCTTCATATACATGGGTAGGATTTGCTTCTATACTTGTTGTACCATCTCCAAAGTTCCATAGATAAGAAATAACTTTTCCATTTTCACTTTTTGTACCATCGCTATGAAATTGAATCTCTTCATTTACTATCCCGCTGTATGGTCCATTCATATTTACTATAGTAGTTGTTTTTTTCTTTTCCTCTGTTGCAACACCATGAAAAACAATATCATATTCAAACTGGTTAGCTGCATTCACACGATAGTTTACAAAATAGGCTGTAACTGTTTTATAACCACTCCAACCTCTTTGGGATAACTGCTCCAAAGTTCGATTTACTTGTTTACTCATCGTTTTCCAATCTTCAGACTCACCTTTTGATGTACCACCTGTGTACTTGCCTTCCACGGTAAATGTATTAAAGAATTGCGACTCATATTTTGTAATTTTTGCATCTTTTATATTTGATACATCCACAATTTCGTTTTTCACTTCAGCTAACGGCTTTGGTGCGTGTTGAATTAAATAATCATTTGTTACTTGCGGTACATTATATTTATCTTGATTATCAATCAACTGCTGCATATACGCTTGATATTCTGCATTCAATTGTGTATTATTGCTCAATGATTCACGATATGAGTCATAATTTTTCACATCGTTTGCACGGATTAAATCTTGAAGCTTATCAAATGTTTCAAATTGATGATTATACAAATATGACTGTAGTGCAAAGGAATACTTATAAAAGTCCCATGATCCATATTTTGAGAACAAAGTTTGCTTTGCTGTATAACGGCTTGCTGGATCAGATGATAAGCCACTTATCATACTTTTACGCGGAACAACATTATTTGTACGTGTAGATCCTGCAAAAAATTCTGCATTCCCTTCTTGGAACCAAGTTAATCGTTCATTTTGATACATTTCTCCGCTTCCAAATAAACCAGGAACCTCATACCTTCCTTGTAAATAATGAGTGAATTCATGACGGAATAACTCTTCTAAACTATAAATACTCTGCTTTGGCGTACGCTCATATGTAAAGAAGGTCCCCTTCTCTTCAATATAAATTCCACCGTTGTTTGTTTCATATCCATATAATTGTCTATTTAATTGATATTCATCTGGATTATTATAAATTACTATTGTTAGTACATCATCAGCGTTACCCGGTTCTAGTGCTTTATCATTACCAATTACACGGTGATATTGCGCTTTTACTTCTTTGGCTGCCCAATATAATCTCTTAATTTTTTCTTCTGTTACTTTATCTCCCGTCTTGAAGACAATTGATCCGTCATCAAATGTATATGTTTTAGGTAAGTATTGTCGTTTCCCTTCTTCACGTATTTTCTGTAGATCTACTGCATTTCCACTATAATCTTTTCCACCATAGTTTGTTTTAATTTGTTCTACTGCTACAAAATAAGGTCCACTTAGACGAGGATACAAGCTCATTGCTTGTGTAATAACTTCCAATCCTTTGTATGGATTACTATGAAATTTCCCTAAACGACCTGCATAATAAATGCCATTATTAATTAGCCAACTATTTTCATTTGTTATATTCCCCACGAGAGCAATTCTATTAACCTCATTTATAAAGTTATCAATCTTTCCATACCACATTGTTTCATTAGGTTGCTTATTCGTATCTTGCAAATAAGACTGTATATCATAATCAATTCCTTTTACAATTTCATATACAGCTTGTCCTTTCGCATAATCGCTTACATACGTAGTAAGATTATCATTATATTGTTTTAAAACATTTACCGCATACTGTACTGTTTCAGTATCACTAGAGGCATTACCAATTAATTTTCCATACGCAGCTACTACTCTATCTTGCTCAGCTGTACCTAATGTAAAGTTTGGATTTTTCGCAATCGCTTTCAATGCTGGTAAACATTTTTCATGGAAGCTTCTCTCTTTTAAGTAACTTAATTCATTATTATAATATCCCACATAAAAAGCAGAACGTAATACTTCAACAAATGTTTCAATGCCCTTTGAGTTTTCTTTCGTAAACGTCCTTCCTCTTTGTCCTAATTCATTAATGATAACGTTCATGCGTTCTTTATTCTGATAAAATGCTTTCGTATCTTGATTGAATTGAAATAAATCCGTAATTTGATTCCAAGAAATTTTTGATAATGTATCAATGAGTTCGCTATTAGGCATTTTATTCAGTTCTGCCAGAGTGTAGCTTTGCTTTAATTGAATTTCATCACGTTCCATAACCAGAGTAGGACGTTGTGAAAAATCTCCTACTTTTAAACGCTCTTCAAAAATCAAAGTTTCGTCCGCTTTTGTAGCATGTACAATTTCATCTTTTGAAGTTTCTGTCCCCATTGGTTTCATCTGTAAGATATTATAGGGTGCTTTTTCTTCTGCTGATACGTGTGTCTGAATACTTCCAAATGATAATGCCATCGTACTAATCCCAATCATCATTTGAGTAAATTTTAAGTTCTTGTTCATTACATTTCCTCCATTTATATATTCCACCCAAAAATATAACACTTTATCTTAATAAATCATTATAATATGTATTATTTCATATTTTATTACATGAATCTCCTTATAAACTGATATTAAATAAAACAATATAGAATTTCTTTCTTTTTTCATCCTTACTCATGAATTGAGTATATCTTTTGTTTAAAATTTACGGGTTCATCGTAAAAAACCAAACTCTCTGGCAAGATTTCGTAAGATATTTGGCGATAAAAAGCTTTGAATTTCTTGAGCAAATAGTTGTAATTCATTGGATACAGAAATAGACATACAAAAACGCCATCCTTTCTTATAATTTCACAAAAATACTCGTCAAATTGTAAAATAAAAAGGGCTATCTCAGTCCTTTTTGTTTTACAAATCCTCTTATCATATTCGGTATATCCCTCATAATAGTAACTAATATTAATACCTTTCATGAATATTTCATGAATATTTCATGACTATTTATTTCATCTACGAATGCATTTTGGAGTAAATACATAATTTCAATATCTTTAATTGGGCTGCGTTTCATTGACAGTAAATAATCTTCTTTATCAATTTTATTGCAGTCGACCACCTGATGAAGTTCATTTTTAAAGATTAAATCTAGCCATATTCTAGTCGCTCTACAGTTTCCTTCTCTAAAGGGTGGGCTATATTCATTTCAACTTAAAGAGAGTTTATGTTTTGACACAAGCTCTTTTTTATTGCTTTTCAAATATATTAAACAAGGTGAGTCTTTTTCAATTACAGCAATATAGAAAAAAAGTCTGGTTCTGATGTAAAAACTTCAAAATAACCCCAATTTATCTATAAAACTCGGACATACCAATGAAGAAGCATTCAAACGAATCCGGGCTGTTTAAATTTGATTATAAAACTATTTTTCTCTAGCAAAATAAAGCAAGGCTATGGTCGGAAAAGCGATTCCTATCCATAATGTTAGATTCCATCCTCCTAAGGCATATGCCCATCCTCCAATAAAGGATCCAACAGCACCTCCTAAAAAGAAAATAGCCATAAATAGCCCGTTTAATCGACTACGAATTTCTGGATTCAACGAGAAAATTAAACGTTGGCTAAGTACAAGGTTTGCAGATACCCCCATGTCTAACAGAATTGCAGCAATTACTAAAACAGCTATTCCACAGGGTGAGCTACTTTGAATAAAAAGTGGGAGTATTAAAGAAATAATAACAACAGTGAGAGCTATCCCAGTGGCGGGTCGTGTCCAGCCAAGATCAGCTAGACGACCACCTATTGGAGCGGCTATTGCACCTGTAATTCCGACAAGTGCATATAATGCTATGGCAGTCTGAGAAAAATGAAAAGCAGGACTAGATAATAATAACGGAATAGTGGTCCAGAATAAGCTGAAAGCCCCAAATACACAAGCATGATAAATGGCGCGACGGCGTAAAATTGGAGTAGTTCGTAGCAGTTGCCACATTGAATTAAGTAAGGCTATATAATTTGTTTTTGCCTTTGGTTTCCTGGTAGGGAGTACTTTCGATAATACAAATGCCAAAACAATAATTACAGTAGCAGATAAAGCAAATATTGCATTCCATCCCCACATATCGGCTACTAGACTAGATATCGGTCGCGCAAGCATAATACCTAACAACAGACCACTCATGACATTGCCAACTACGCGACCACGTGCATTCTCCGATGAAAGATATGATACAAGAGGTACGAGCACTTGCGCTGCGACTGATCCCAGTCCGATAAAGAATGAAGTAATTAACAACAAGATTGCGCTTTTTACCAAAACCATGGCGATGAGTGCAAATGCACTTAAAAATAACAACATAAGTATCAATTTTTTATTCTCAACAATATCCCCCAAAGGTACAAGAAATAGTAAGCCAATAACATATCCAATTTGAGTTAGCGTTACAATTAATCCAGCGCTACTATTAGAAAGCCCAATTTCATTACTAATTACCCCAATTAAAGGCTGTGCATAATAAAGATTAGCCACAATAATACCGCATGCAGTTGCTAAAAGAATGATTAAACCTGATGAAATATCCTTATTAATTGCTTTATTTTTAAAATTAGACATAACTATTTCCTCCCATACTTTTATTTCAAAATTGCTAAATCGCCTTGGCAAGAACTACTGGGATGCCATTTTTTATTGTAATAAATTAAGTCTGAACTACTTTCCATTCTGCTTTTAAAAGGTCCAAGTTTATCTCTTTTTTACCCCCCTTTTCTAAATGTTTTTTAGCAATTTAATTTGTGATTTTTGGAACCTAAATATATCCATACCATTACAAGATGTTAGTTAATTAATAAACTAAACGTTCAGTTCATTAATTAAATAAAATATATACTAAACGTTCAGTTTTGTAAATAGGCTATTTTGTTTTTTGTTCATATTAAGTATACTAAACGTATAGTTTATGTTTTTGAAAGGAATGATTAATGTGCAAGGTAAAAGAGGTCGACCACGTAATATCGAAACCCAAAAGGCCATCCTTTCTGCGTCCTATGAGTTATTATTGGAAAGTGGCTTTAAAACAGTCACAGTCGATAAAATTGCAGACCGTGCTAAAGTCAGCAAAGCTACGATTTATAAATGGTGGCCAAATAAGGCTGCTGTGGTAATGGATGGTTTTCTTTCTGCTGCTGCTGCCAGATTGCCTGTACCTGACACAGGTTCAGCGTTGAATGATATTTTAACTCACGCCACAAGTTTAGCCAGTTTTTTAATCAGTCGAGAAGGAACCATTATCAATGAGTTAGTTGGCGAAGGGCAATTTGATTCGAAACTAGCAGAGGAATATCGTGCTCGATACTTCCAGCCACGTCGACAGCAAGCAAAGCAACTTCTGGAGAAGGGAATGAAAAGAGGAGAATTAAAAGAAAACCTCGATGTTGAATTAAGCATCGATCTCATTTACGGACCAATTTTTTATCGTTTGCTAGTAACCGGTGAAAAGTTGGATGATTCCTATGTACATGACTTGGTTATAAACGCATTCGAAGGGATACGTTTGAAGTAATTAACATATAAACAAAGTTTTAGATTTCCACTGTTTCCTATAATAATGTAACTTGCATTAACTTGAGAAACAAAGTATCTAATTTTTTAAAACTGTTGTATATGGGATTGTCCCCCGTATGCATCAGTTTTAAAACAGGCTTAATCTACAAGCTATTAACGCTTCTTTTTGATTTTTGGCAGGTTGTAATGTTTATTAGTTATTGATTTTTCATTTGAAAATAGATTAAAACCACATAAGAACCCTGAATTTGTATTGTATACAGTTTACCTATTCTAATTAGTTTTCATAAAATATCTTCTGTTTACACAAGAACGGATAGGTTTTAATCTCTTCTGAATCTAAATTTTCATCAAATAAATGAATGGCTGTAATTTGTCTACAATCGTAGATATGATAATAATATGTACCAGACACCATGCACATTGTGCTTGTATAGATAGTATTGTCTAATATACCTTCTTCCGTGATTACTCCACCCTTAGGAACTTCGCAATTTGATAAGATATGAACAACGGCTGATATTCCCTCTTCTTTTAAATCGTGACATATTTTAGATGTTGATGTCATTGGATTAAAGTAATAATTACTTAAAAAATTAATAAATAAAAACCCTCCACAACAAGGAGGGTTTAGTATTCTATATAAGTAAATTTTTAAATGGTAGACTTAATATTTTATTGTATTGGTCCTAATAATCCCATAATTTCTTCAGCTTTTTGGTTTTCGATGCTATAGTAAATTTCTAACCCCTGACGATTTCCTCTTAGAACCTTCCCTCTCATTTTAGATAAGTGTTGGGAAACTGTTGATTGTGGGATTTTTAAAATTTCGGTCATTTGGGTTACGTTTAGTGTTTTATGTTTTGAAAGCTCATTAATCAGTTTTAAACGCATTGGATGTGCCATAAGTTTTAAAAGCTCTACATCCTCTTCTAAAATCGTGTTCTCTACATGCTGATTCGCAAATCTCGTCATAGTATCCGCTCTCCCTTATTTGTTTTCTTCTAACGTAACACAACTTCCGTATTACATAATATTATTATATTTGAATGTTCGTTGTTGAAAAATGATAATTAAAGTATACAACTATAGTTTGTGCTAGTAGTGGAGTTAATGTGTGGTTTGTATGAAGTTTCCATTTACTATTAATCTAGTCTGTTTAAGCTAGTATAAAAGTTATGCATATAATTAAAAAGACAAACTCTCCAAGATGAGGAGTTTGTCCAAAAACATGATCTCTTTAGTTCAACAATATAGAATTCAGTTCCGATAAGAATTTTTATTTTTCCATATCCCACGTTTTTTGCATCAGTACTAACAATAGTGAATTAGAATAATGACTTAATACTTGCTAGAACAGTAAGTATCCCTATAATAATTACAAATACATTGCTCATTTTCCCTCTGTATTTTGCTAGTACTGGTACTTTACGAATCGCATACATCGGTAATAGACATAAGATAGCAGCGACTAACGGACCGCTAAGGGCATCAATGATTCCAAGAATACTTGGATTTGTATAAGCAACATACCAGCATGTTAGTACAACAAAAGTAAGAATCATTGTCTTAACTGTTTTTTCTCCTATATCTTTCCCACGTTTTTTACCGGACTTGATAATCATGTCACGCATTACCTCATACGCTCCTATATAATGGCCAAGGAAAGACTTTGTAATAGCCACAAACGCAATAATAGGAGCCGCAATAGTGATTACTGGCGAATTAAGCTCATTAGCAAGATATGATAGAATTGACAAATTCTGTTCTTTCGCCACCTTAAGATCATCTGGAGTCAAACTTAAAGTACTGCTCCAAACAAAGAACATAACAACAGCGAATGTCATAATATAACAAACTTTTTGTATTTGAGCACACTTGGCATCAGTAGCATCTATTCCATACGTAGCTCTCTGTTTCATAACGAATGACGAAATCATAGGTGAATGATTAAACGAGAATACGATGATTGGTAGTATCATCCAAATCGTTCCGAAATACCCTGTTCCAGTTGAAGCAGTAGAAACACTTGAAAAACTTAGCATTGAAGTATTCCATTGTGGAATTAAAGATATTGCAATAAAAAGTAGAGAAACAATGAAAGGATATACTAGCATGCTCATTATCTTTACAGTAATATCCTGACCAAAATTTAGTATAGTGATAAGACCGAGTACTAATACAAGTGATAAAATAGCCCTTGGAGGCTCCGGCATGTGCAATTGGTGTACAATAAAACTACTTGCAGTATTTGTAAGTGCAACCGAATACATCAGCACGATCGTATAAATTGAGACGAAATATACGATGTTAAAAATGATACTTGCTTTATTTCCGAAATATTCTCTTATTGTACCTGTAATCCCCTCGTCGGCAGAATTTGAAGCGTATATCATTTTAGCAAGCGCCCTATGTGAGTAATACATAACAGGATATGCCAGTATGGTAATTAACAGCAACGATAATAAACCACCTGAACCTGCATTAATAGGTAAGAAGAGTACTCCTGCTCCAATTGCTGTTCCAAATAGACTCAATGCCCAGGTAGTATCTTGTTTATGCCACTTTTTAGGGTCTAGATATTTCTTATTTTTTCCTGTAGTATTATCAGCTTGAAATTCTATGTTTTTTGCAGTATTCCCATTCATATAATAATTCCTCCTTGTTTCCTATTCTTACGTCTTTATTTAAGGTATAGGAATATAGACCGTTCTTTAAAAATGAATTTTTTATAAAGTGCGCCACATCGTATATCCTTCTTTTAAGTTGATCAAAATCAAAAAATTAACGAAACATCAACCTGACGAGTTTGTTACCACTTACAAAATGCTCCAATTATATAGTAGGATATATTATTGATAATTCCCCCAATATCCAGAAATCCTTAAGCGAACAATAGAGAATAGATTGTTAACTATTTCACAATATAGACGTTAACTGTTCATTGATTTGATTGTTTCTCCCCAAATATTTTATTTTTAATGGCAATCCCTGTAGATGTAGCCGCAATTCCACCTAAACCTGTCTCTCTTAATTCGCGAGGCATCTGTCTTCCAACTCTATACATCGCTTCAATAACTTCGTCAGCATTGATGATATTGTTTACGCCGGCTAATGCGATGTCCGCTGCTGCTAAAGCATTTGCCGTTCCAATGGCGTTTCTCTTTACACAAGGAATTTCTACCAAACCAGCGACCGGATCACAAACTAAACCGAGTAAATTTTGTAATGCAATCGAAAAAGCTTCAGAAGATTGCTGTGGTGTTCCACCTGCAGCTTCTACCGCAGCTGCAGCCGCCATTGCTGAGGCACTGCCTACTTCAGCTTGACATCCTCCATACGCTCCTGAAATACAAGCGTTGTTTGCTACTATCGTTCCAATTAACGCTGATGTGAATAGAAAATGTATCATATCTTCATGACTTAACTGCAACGTATCTTTAATACTAAATAGGACTCCCGGAATCGTCCCACTTGCACCTGCTGTTGGAGTTGCACAAATAGCTCCTAATGCAGCATTTACTTCATTAACGCCAATAGCACTTTGAATCCCTAACATCATCAAATCTCCAGAAAGAGTTTTCCTATTTTCTCGATAGTTTTTAATTTTTACTGCATCACCTCCGGTTAAACCGGTAGGAGAAAATACACCGTCGCCCTCGATACTTTTATTTATAGCATTTTGCATAGTTGCTAAATTTCGTTCCATTTTACTCCAAACTTCTTCATAAGAAGCTTTAGTTTGTTCGATTTCCTGTTCAATTGCTAATTTATAAATTGGCTTTTGTCTTTTATTAGCTGCATCCACAATTTCATTTATGGCCATATACATATTTTCTCACTCCTTAATGTAACTAAAGAATAATAAGATTAGCTATATTGCTTAAATTCCCTAATTCCTCCTGAGCATTACCAGGCAATAGCGAATCCAAAGCGAATGCATATAAATATTTTGTTTTATCTTTCAAACTATGAAAGTTGTTAATTTCAACATCATATTGTTTAAAGATTCTGCGTAAGACAAATTCAAAGTCAGCTCTTTCTGAAATCGCAATAACAACTGGCAATGGCCCCTGCAGTTCTAAGCTAAATTCGTCAATTTCAACATGTTTGACTTCAATCAATCCACCACCGACCGAAATACCCATCGTTCTAATACTTCGACTGTCATCCTCTAAATATACATCTGCCGTATTTGGATGACCGGCAGGACTATCACCTAATTTTTCAATAAAGGTAATATCAATTCCTTTAGATTCTGCTATTTTAATAGCATCTGGCACTTTGGTGTCATCGGCAGCAAAGCCTAATATACCAGCAATTATTGCAAAATCAGTTCCGTGACCTTTGTGGGTTTCAGCAAATGATTCATAATACTTTACCACAACTTTTTTTGGAAGACCTTGAAATAATTTATTAGCAACTGTTCCAATAGACAAAGCACCTGCAGTATGTGAACTTGAAGGACCTATCATTATGGGCCCAATCACATCAAAACAACTTTTGTATTTAACAACCTTTTTTTCTTTAATAGATGCTACATTTATGTTCATATAAACACCCCCATAATTTATTATTTTTAATTGCTGTTGAATCTAAGTTATTAGAATGATCAATTCAAAATAAGATCCATTTGATAGCGCTTTCTTTCTTGAGTTGAATAAACTTTCTATTTGATCCACAACCCTTCAACTTACTGGCAAGTTCTTTAGAATTTTTGAACCAAAACGAGGTTTGATATTTTCCCAGAGGTTATAAATTATCTCTCGACGCCCTCATTATAACTTGTATATTTATGAGTTCAATCTTTTTTTATTTTTAGAAAGATTGAATAGACAGAATTTTGAATGGGTAATAAATTACACTTAGTATGTAACAATTATGTCCTTTTTTTGAAGCTGTATTAGTTAATAGAAAAGCAAAAATAACACAGAGTTACTTTCATTAACACATTGATTATATTGGAAAATCATTATAATAATACTTATATTGTCCTTTGTTGGAACATCTTATTTTGGACGTGAAAGCTGTTGTAATAAATGATTATTGAAGATAGAAAGTAATAAGTTAATAAAACATAAAAGCATTTTGTTTAATAATAAAACATCGTGAATATATATACATTATTCAGAAAAAAATAACTTTTCTTTATGAATCCTAAAGTACTACTTTAGAACTATCTACTACTATAAAACAAGATGTTAGCTCTTCTATATAGGTTATATATTATTTATCCCAAAACTCTAATGAAATTGGATATTTAGAAGTGTTTTCTTCATAAATAGAAATTTCACTTGCTGTTTTAATAATTGAATAAATCATTACAACTCAACTATCTTATATGTTAGTTCCTCATCCATTGACTCTCTCCCCACCTATCCATTTTAGGTAAAATAAGAGGATAATATATAAAGAAATATCATCAACGTGCAATTTATAAAAGCAATCCAAAAAAGAAATTCAAAACACCTTTCTTTAATGATGAATGAAAGGTGTTTTGAATTTTAAAATATCATATAACATTTAGAATGATAAACTAATGAAAGAGATGCACTTACTTCTTCTGTGCCAGCAGATATCTCTTCTGTTAATGCAGAAACCTCTTGAATTTGACTTATTATTTTATCTATATCTCTCATAATAGATGAGAATGTTTGATCCACTTTGTGGGCCGCTTCTTTTCCTTCTTCTACCTCAACTACTGCAAATGGTCCGCAAGGTTATTAAGTGCGAGTCGTTCAAACTTAATGAGTTACCTCTTTTAAAATAGTAGAAATACTATCCTCTAACAGTTCCAATCCTTTACTTAAACCTTCTAAGTCTATTGTTAAAGAAGGTAATAACTTAATAACTTCATCACTAGGTCCAGATGTTTCAATAATTAGACCATTTTCAAATGCAACTGAGCAAATCTTTTTAGCTATTCCAAAAGTATTACACGCTATTCCCTGCATAAAGCCTCTCCCTCGAACTTCTCCTTGAAGCTGGGGGTATTTCAAACAAATCCCATTAAGAAAGCTAGTGATTTTTTCACTTTTCCATTTTAATGCATTAATAAACTCTATATCTTGCCAATAATTCAATGCTTCTGTAGCTGCTAAAAATGCTAGATTATTCCCTCGAAACGTTCCATTATGTTCTCCTGGTTCCCACTTATCATATTCTGGTTTAATTAGTGTAATAGCCATCGGAAGGCCAATGCCACTTATAGATTTTGACAAACAAATTATGTCTGGTTTAATGTTCGCAGGTTCAAAGCTAAAAAATGTACCCGTACGTCCGCAACCTGCTTGAATATCATCAACAATCAATAATATATTATATTTTTTACACAGTCTGTCAATCCCCTTTAACCATTGGGAGCTAGCGGTATTTAAACCACCCTCACCTTGAACTGTTTCTAGAATAATTGCAGCAGGTAAATCCACTCCACTTCCACTATCGCCTAATACTTTTTCTAAATATGATAAAGAATTAAGAGAATCTAAATAATTTTCATAAGGCATGATAATACTATTATTTAGTGGTACTCCAGCACCCTTTCTCTTAAAATGATTACTCGTTATCGAAAGTGATCCTAAACTCATTCCATGAAAAGCATTAGAAAAACTTATGATATTTGTTCGTCCAGTCACTTTTCGAGCAATTTTCAGTGCACTTTCAACAGAATTTGTACCTGTTGGACCAGGAAACATAATTTTATAGTTTAAATCACGTGGTTCCAAAATAATTTTGTTAAAGTGCTTTAAAAAATTCACTTTAGCACTTGTTCCCATATCAAGACTATGAATAATACCATCTTCTAAAAGATAATCTATTAATACCTGTTTCATTTTTTCATCATTATGTCCATAATTAAGAGCACCAGCACCTGAGAAAAAGTCAATATACTCTTTTCCATCTACATCCCATAATTTATACCCTTTAGACTTAGTAAAAATTGTTGGAAAGCTTCTACTATAACTTCGAACTTTGGATTCCAGTTCATTAAATATATCCATTTTTGAACTAACTACCATAAAAGAGCACCTCCTAATTTTTCTTTTTTGCTATACTCACAAAGAATAATGAAAAGTTATATAATTTCTATCCTAAATTTTATACTGAATGCGTATCTTTATAGCGATGAGCTGCTATTGCTGCTTGACCAAGAGAGATTCCCCCATCGTTGGTAGGTACTTGTTTGTGCGTGTAAACCTCGAATTTACAAGCCTTAAGTGACTTATAGGTTTCTACAAGTAAAAACTTATTTAAAAATACTCCCCCACTAAGAACTAGTTTATTAATCCCTGTTTCTTGACGAATTTGTTTACAGGTTTCTGTAATCATCTGAACCATTGTATAATGAAAACGATAGCTTAATTCACCCTTGGTATACTTATTTTTAAGTATCAAAGATACCAACTCTTTAAACATAGGTTTTATATCAATTTTTCTAATTCCATTCGAAGCAACTATTTCATAAGATAATAAAGGATTGGAAGAATTATTGATATCAATCGCTTGCTCCAACTCAATAGCAGCCTGCCCTTCATATTGGACTGTTTCACGGACACCCAATAGTGCTGAAACAGCATCAAAAAGCCTTCCCATACTTGAAGTAAGAGGAGAATTAATTCCTTTTTGAATCATTTTTATAAGTACATCTAGTTCAAAATTATTTCGCTCTGAAATTATCTTTATTGGTAATTCTTTGACTTGTTCACCATATATTTGCGTCAATATTCCTAAAGCAATTCTATACGGTTCTTTAACAGCTTTATCACCGCCTGGCAGCTGAAAGTAATCGATATATGCCGCTCTTTGATAATTAAGAAAATCACCGATAAAAAACTCTCCACCCCAAATATTCCCATCATCACCATAACCCGTACCATCTAAAATAACTCCTAAAACAGGACCATCTAATTGATTATCAACCATACAAGAAGCCATGTGGGCATGATGATGCTGAACCTGTATAACTGGTAAAACTTTTTGATCAAATGCATATTTTGTACTATAAAAATCAGGATGAAGATCACTTGCAATTACAGAAGGACTGATTTCAAAGATTTTTTGTAAGTGAGCTATAGTATTTTTAAACGATTCATAAATTTTATAGTTTTTTAAATCACCAATATGATGACTAATAAAAGCTTTTTCGTCTTTAGTTAAACAAATCGTATTCTTTAATTCTGCTCCTAAAGCAAGTACATTAGGTGATCCTTCTTTAAAATCAATAGGGTTTGGTACATAACCTCTAGCGCGACGAATTATGTGTAATTTTGTTATTTCATCATCTAAATCAATTGCTCTAACAATAGAGTCATCTACTCTAGTAAATATCTCCCTATTGTGTACTAAATAATAATCTGCAATTCCTTTTAGCTGCTCAATTGCATCTCCATCTTTATATACAATTGGTTCATCAGAAACATTGGCGCTCGTAGCTATTAATGCAATAAAATTCCCTCTTAAAATGAGATGATGAAGTGGTGTATAGGCTAACATTACCCCATAGGTATTATTATTAGGTGCAACATCTGAAGAAATATACTCATTTTCCTTTTTGTTCAATAGCACAATTGGCCGTTCTTTAGATACTAATAAAGCTTCTTCATTTTTTGTTATTTCAGCAAAATTTTTCACATCATCTAATTGAGATGACATTAAAGCAAAAGGTTTTTCATCCCGTTTTTTTCTTTTTCTTAATTCTTTTACAGCTTCATGATTCATTGGATCTACAACTAAGTGATATCCACCTAACCCTTTAATGGCTAGTATTTTCCCCTTTTTTAACAAATCAATAGTTTTCTCTATTGGATTATCAGTGGGGACATTTGTACCATCTGCTGTTTTCAATTGAACTTGTGGTCCACATTTCCAGCAAGCATTTGGTTGTGCATGGAATCTCCGATCCAATATGTCTTTGTATTCTTTATCACACTCTTTGCACATAGGAAATTTTGCCATTGTAGTATACGGTCTATCATAAGGAATATCTTTTATTATTGAATATCTAGGTCCACAATTTGTACAATTAATAAATGGATAACGAAACCTTCTATTCGTTGGATCAAATAATTCTTCTAAACATTCATTACATACATAAGTATCAGGAGATATTAAAGTTTGCCTACTGCTATGTTTTTGGCTACTCAAAATATCAAAAGAGCTATAACGATTATTGGATTCTTGTTCCTCTATCAATTTAACCTCTTGCACATAAGCCAATTCTGGGGAATTAAATTCTATGTCATGAATAAAATGCGTAATATTATTTTGTTCCCCTTCTACTTCTATAAGCACTCCATTTGAATCATTTAACACCCATCCGTTTAGATGATACTTTTTTGCTATTCTATATACGAAAGGTCTAAAACCAACACCTTGCACAATGCCTTTAACTTGATACTTTTTTATAAACACATTTATTACCTTTTTCATAAATTGTCTCCTAACATAATCGAGGTAATTCTGCCCCATATAATAACTCAATGAGTTTTAATTCACCTGATTTTGCTTCCATTAGCACTTGTCTTTCTTGTGTTTGAGTAACTTTACCAATTACCGCAGCTTCTTTACCATATTTAGTATTTTGTAGTACTCTCACGACTTCTTCACTTACCTCTGGAGACACAAACATACAAACATTACCCTCATTAGCTAGATACATAGGATTAACACCTAACATGTCGGCAGCCATAATAGTTTCTGCTAACATCGGAATATCTTTTTCTTGTATTTTTATTCCAGTATTAATTGTTTCTGAAACTTCATTTAAAACTGTACCTAACCCGCCTCTTGTAATATCTCGCATACAATGTATAGAATCACCAAAATGGTTTTTTAACTCTGAAATCATATGATTTAATGGTGCACAATCACTATTTATTCTCTGTTCAAACCCTAATCCTTCTCTTATGGAAAGGATATGTATACTATGGTTTCCTAGTTGTCCTGTTATAATGATATCGTCACCTTCTTGAATAGAGTTTACCGAAAATGGTGATACCTCTCCTTCAAAAACTCCAATTCCAGTTGTATTAATAAAAATTTTGTCTACTTCACCTTTTTTAACAACTTTTGTATCTCCAGCAACAATATACACTCCAGCTTCTTTCGCGGTCTCTCTTATAGAATCTAATATTTCTTCCAAATCTTTAATTGGAAACCCCTCTTCTAGTACTAACGCCAATGATAGATAAAGTGGTTTTGCACCACTAACCGCTAAATCATTAACCGTTCCACAAACTGCTACTTTACCTATATTCCCCTCACCAAAAAAGATAGGATCAATAACAAAAGAATCTGTTGTCATCGCTAATCTTCTACTACTTACCTCAAGGATGGCACTATCCTCCATTTTTCCAAGGTGAACATCTTCTAGTTTTGCAGTAATAATTGAACTAATTAAATCATGACTCAATAGTCCTCCTGTTCCATGATCTAAAATTATATTTTCTAAATCTTTAGTTAATTTCATGTGTTAAAACTCCTTTTCATTTTTATTTTTGAAAAATAATATCACTTGCTACATAGAACAAGTGATATTACAACGTATTTACTTACGGAATTGCAACTCCATCAAAAGAAATATCTTCATTTTTAGAAATCGAATTGCAGATTTCTTCGATACTCATAATCTTTGCACAATATGAACCTAACCATTTTAAAGCTCGTTCTTTATCTTCAGCCTTCGCTGAAACAACCGCATCTTCTGGTACGATTACATTATAACCACGGAAAAATCCATCCGCTGCAGTTGTTTGTACACAAATTTGAGTTTGCATACCTGTAATAATAATTGTATCTACACCTAAATTTTTTAAGGTTTCATCAAGATTTGTCTCAAAAAAACCACTATCCTTATTTTTCTCCATAATAATATCTTTTTCATGAAGAAACTCAGGTAAGATTTCTGCACCTTTAGATCCCTTTGTGACTGGTAAAAAATCACCATATCGTTCAGCTTTCGGATCATCTGCTAAGTTAATTAACTGCAGGTGAATAATAGAAACATCATTTTCTCTCATAGTATCTAAGAAAGACACCATTTTAGGCGTAAACTCCTCCACAGCTGCAATTCTATCCTCATTTTTATTAACCAAATCGTACTGTAAGTCATTTGTAAGCACTGCATATTTCATAATAATCCTACCTCCAATTAACTAAGAATTTAATTTTTCTAAAATACAATGTTCATTATTCCACCAAAAGTAAGAATATGTCAAATATTATTTTTTATCTAAATTTTCTAAATAATTTTCTGAAAATTAATACCTAATAGGACTCTATTTCCCATTAGGTATTAATTTTACGCTTTTTATTTAGAATAATCGCTCATATGTAATTATAGTTTTTCACTCTCTGTAAAAAATGATTTATGTTCTACTGGAGAAGAAAGCACTATTAAGGTTGTAGGCTTTCCATACTCTAAGCACAAATTGATATAGTCTTCGAGTGTATGTACAGATTCCGTCACTACCTTTGTTAGATAACTATACATACCAGCAATACGGTGACATTCAACCACATCTGAATGTTCCATTGCAAACTTTTTATATTTGTTGCAATCCCTTGGTTCCATCAAAACAAACGCAGTAATATGTTTTTTTAATCCTTTCGGATTAACAATCGTGCGATAACTTATAATTACCCCTTGTTCTTCAAGTCTTCTAACTCGCTCTGTGACAGAAGGGGAACTCAGACCTACCAGTTTTCCTATTTCAACCATACTTAAACGTGCATTTTCCTGAAGATGAGAAAGAATCTTTAAATCTGTTTCATCCATTGCTGGGCCTCCCCTTGATTAATTAAGAAAACATTTAATAATTCTTAAATTTTTTAAGAAAATTATAATTAATACATAAATTATAGCATGTTATCCTTTTTTAAAACTTTATATAATTAATATCAATTAATGAAAGAGAGGCTGAGAATCTTGACACAACAATCATTGAAACGCTCAATTACTTGGGTACAGGGGACCGCATTAACCATAGGAGCTGTGTTAGGTTGTGGAATCCTAATTTTACCTTCAATTACTGCAAATAGCGCTGGACCAGCTTCAATTTTATCTTGGGTTATCATGTCTATATTAGCTTTTCCTATTGTAGCGACTCTAGCGCGTCTTGCTAAAATGATTCCTAGTGCTGGAGGAATTACAGCTTATGTTCAAATGGCATTTAATGCAAATACAAGTGCCATCCTAGGCTGGATTATGTTAGGTTCTATTCCTATTGGAGTACCTATTATTGCTTTAACAGGTGCCCATTATATTGGATATGTTTTTCCAATAAGCAATCTTAGTGTTATAGGAATTGCAGCATTAATTTTAATTACCTCTTTACTCTTACATATAAAAGGGATCGAGCTATCATCAAAAGTTAGTGTGTTTGTAATTTGTATTATTTCACTTTTAATAGTTGTCGCTGTTATCGTTTCTATACCATATGTAAAATTAAGTTCTTTTACACCATTTGTACCAAACGGGTGGTCTTCCGTTGGCGCTTCTTCTGTAATTATCTTTTTCTCATTTGTAGGGTGGGAAATGATAACCCCATTAGCTGAAGAATTTAAAAGGCCCGCTAA
Source organism: Bacillus sp. CCNWLW194 (assembly GCF_037120585.1). Taxonomy (NCBI): domain Bacteria; kingdom Bacillati; phylum Bacillota; class Bacilli; order Caryophanales; family Bacillaceae; genus Bacillus; species Bacillus sp. CCNWLW194. The sequence goes on from NZ_JBBBBL010000007.1 coordinate 121,840, forward strand.
GGATATTTCGATTAGTTTATTTTTAGGAGCAATTTGTATCTCCATTATGTACATTGCAATATCTTTTGTAACAATAGGGACCCACTCATATGGTGATAAGGACCAGATAGCTTCCCTTAGTATTCTAATATCAAAAGGATTAGGACCGATAGGTACATATATAACAACTATTTTAGCAATTTTCATTTCGTTTAGTGCTGTACATGCTAACATTGCAGGTTTTTCAAGGATGATTTACGCTCAAGCTAGAGAAGGACATTTCCCTTCCTTCTTTGCTAAGTTACATTCTCAATTTCAAACCCCAACTAGGGTATTACTAGTTTTAGGAGGAATTTTTAGTTGTATTTTAATTTTTTATGGTATGGCACGACCAAATTTAGAAATGCTTCTTAAAGGTCCTAGTGTAATATTTATTACCTCATATATTTTTACAATGCTAGCTGCTCTTAAATTATTAAAAGTGCGAGATATAGGTTGGTGGATGGCCTTCCTATCTCTAATTATATGTATTATTGTATACTCATTTAGTGGTTGGGCTATTTTCTATCCAGTTATCTTATCAATTATCGGTTGGATTTATATAGTTATGAATAAGAAGTATAGTACTATAACCAATCATCAAGTAAATACATCAAATGAAAATTAGTTTCTACTCCTATAAACTAATACCACAAATTATATACTGTTATTAACACTATCCAGGTTGGAATAAGTACAGTTTCAGCTAACTTATAATTAGATCCATGTAATTTAATAAAATATGAATGATTAATAGAAGTTATTTTTCATCTTTCAATTAACAACCCTTTTTTATAACGTACCTCTGCAAAGAAACGTTATAAAAAAGGGTGATTAATTATGCGCAGACCCTCTTTCCCCTTACTTCACATATACATAAGTTTCATTTGCAATTACAAAGTAGGTTTTATCCTTACTGTTGTGTATTTTATATTGTAGCGAACCTGCACCAAAACAGTATAAATATAGGTTCTCGTGCAGTTTTTTTAAACTATAATAAACTCCGGAAAACCAACTAAGGAGCATAATAGATGAGATATGTTAAAGAAAAGTAGTTTGAGAAAGATAATATGTCTGAAATTCTAAAGAAACGTGGTATTTCAATTTACCCAACGACCATTATGCACTAAATTCGTGAATACGAAAATTTTATCCGTTATTTTTGAAAAACAACAAAGCAAAAATACCTTTAGAAATGGATGAACCTTATATAAATGTCAACTAATCTATGTAGAAAAACGTTCACTTAATTTGCATAAAATTACTCAACTTCGGGAGCTAAGTGGTTCTTGAGGGATGATAAGAACACCTGTAGATACTTCAATGTAATTACATAATGGTGTGAGTTATATACTTACAATTTTTTGGTTAAACCATACACATAAAACAACTAACTCCTTTGCTCAATATCTTCTTTAGCTAGGTGTTCTAGAGCACAAGGAAATATATATCGTTGCAATTTTCTACTTAATTTAATGTCTAGTTTAGTGTACCACCTCCAATTACTGCGTTACTTTTCGGGTTCAATTCATTATATTTTCTACTTTATCTTTATACTCAACATATTCTTTCCCCTCCATCACCGCTAATTCATCATTTAAAACCATTCAACCCACATGTTTGCATTAACCACTCCACATATAGTGATATTTTTTATGCTACCTAGCCTTATTTCCCCTTCATTACTTCCTCTTCAAGTTGTTTTCTATATGTAAGCATAGCAATTATCTTTGTACGATTGTTTTCATCAGATTCAAATTGCTCACTTGTTACGTCACAACGAATCGTATCACCGCTAAAAACAGGACGTAAAAATTCAAAATCCATCTTGCGAGCTAATACGTTAAAATCACCGCCTACTTTTGTAGGTAGTGTTGATGTTAACAGCCCTTGTACGACAAATCTCCCCTGCTCATCTGGTGTCACATGATGAACACCTTCATCTTTCGATACTTCCGTAAATAACGCAACATCTTCTTTTGTAAAAGTTCGTTCAAAGGTGATTTTTTCGCCTACTTGCAATTTCATTGGTCCCCCTCCTCAAAACCTCTTTTAAAATAAGAAAAACCGAAACTAAAATCATTTCGGTTTTTCAAACTAATGAAGTCTATATTTATTTTAAAGAATGTACAAACAACCCACTGCGCAGTTTCGGTTCAAACCATGTTGATTTTGGCGGCATAACTTCTCCGGCGTCTGCGATTGCTAATAAAGATTCCATTGATGTCGGATATAGTGAGAACGCCGCTTTATATGCACCACTGTTCACAAGGCGTTCTAGTTCTTCTAATCCGCGGATGCCTCCGACAAAATCGATACGCGAATCAGATCGCGGATCATGTATTTCAAGTACTTGGCTTAATAAATGATCTTGCAGAATAGATACCTCTAAACCTTTAACGAGATCGTTCGCATCAAACGTTTCCTCTTTCACAGTAAGCTTATACCACTTCTCGTTTACATACATTCCAAATGTTTTTGGTTCATTTGGTTTATACGGAGAAACAGGTGCTTCTTCTACATAAAAGTATTGCGTGATTTGTTTTAAAAACTGTTCTTCTGATAAGCCGTTTAAATCTTTCACAACCCGGTTATAGTCCCAAATGGATAATTCATCGTGAGGGAATAAAACTGATAGGAAGAAATTAAACTCCTCTTCTCCCGTGTAATTCGGATATTGTTTTCTTCGCATGAGCCCTACTTTTGCAGCTGACGCAGAGCGGTGATGTCCATCTGCAATATAAAGATTAGGAATATCTTCAAATACGTTTACTAAACTTGCAATTACTTCTTCATCAGCTATTTTCCACGCAACATGCTCTACGCCGTCTTCTGCTGTAAATGTATAGATTGGCGCATGTTCTTCTTTCCAGCTTGCGATGAAACGTTTCACTTCTTCTTTTGTACGATACGTTAAAAAGATAGGACCTGTATTTGCGTCACACACATCTACGTGGCGAATACGATCTAGTTCTTTTTCATGACGCGTTCTTTCATGTTTTTTAATTGTATCGTCTTCATACTCATCAATAGACGTACAAACGACAAGACCAGACTGCTTTCTACCTTGCATCGTCAGTTCATAAATATATAGTGCTGGCTCTTCATCTTGAATGAACACTTCTTCTCGTATCAATCGATTTAAATTTTCACCCGCTTTTTCATATACGCGATCATCGTACGGTGAAAGTGCTGGGTCTAAATCAATTTCTGCTTTATCAACGTGTAAGAAAGAAAATGGATTCCCTTTTACAACTTCTCTTGCCTCTTCACTATTTAAAACGTCATACGGTAAAGCTGCAACTTGTGCTGCTTTTTCTTCTACTGGGCGAATGGCCCGAAACGGTCGGATTTTTGCCAATTCCCTCTCTCCTTTACACAATCATTCGAACGGCTACAACACCTGTAATTTTGCTTATATTTTCCACAATATTCTCTTTTATTATATCATCAATTCCGTTATCAATATCAATCATTGTGTACGCCCAAGAATGTTTACTACGATTAATCATATCCGCAATATTAATATGATGCTCTGCTAAACATCCTGTAATTTGCCCTACCATGTTCGGAACGTTTTGATGCATAATCGTAATTCGTTTCTTTCCGATATACGGCAATTCTACGTTTGGATAGTTTACTGAATTACGAATATTTCCTGTCTCTAAATATTCACGTAATTGACGCGCTGCCATGACCGCACAATTTTCTTCCGATTCAGATGTAGATGCACCAAGGTGTGGCGTCGCTGTTACATTTTTCATCTTTATCACATTTTCATTCGGGAAGTCCGTTACGTAATGCGCAATAACCTCTTCTTCTAACGCTTTTTGAAGAACCTTTTCATCTACAAGTTCTCCTCTAGAGAAATTGAATAGACGCATACCTTTTTTCATCTTCTCTATAGCATGTTCACCAATAATCCCCTTCGTTTGATTTGTAAGAGGAATATGCAGTGTTATATAATCACATGTTGCAAAAATTTCATCTAAACTAAATGCTCTTTGCACATGTGTAGAAAGACGCCAAGCTGTTTCAACTGAAATGTAAGGATCATATCCTACAACATCCATCCCTAAAGCTAACGCATCGTTCGCAACTAAAGCACCAATTGCACCAAGTCCGATAACTCCTAGACGTTTTCCTGCAATTTCAGACCCAACAAATTGTTTTTTCCCTGATTCAACAAGCTGCGGTACTTCTTCACCCTCTAAATTTTTCGTCCAGCTTACGCCGTTAATAATGTTACGTGAAGACATAATAAGGCTGGCAATAATAAGTTCCTTTACTGCATTAGCATTTGCCCCTGGCGTATTAAATACGACAATCCCTTTTTCTGTACATCGCTCGACAGGAATATTATTTACACCAGCACCAGCTCTTGCAATCGCCTTTAAGTCTTTTGAAAATTCTTCTTGATGTAAAGAATAGCTGCGAAGTAAAATGCCGTCTGGATGATTGATTCTATCCCCTACTTCATAGCGCTCTCCCCTAAGTACTTGTAAACCTTTTTCTGCAATTTGATTTAACGTTTGAACACGAAACATATCCCCATCTCCCTATCTATTCTCAAGATCAAATTCCTTCATATAATTTACTAATTGTTGCACACCTTCTACTGGCATCGCATTATAAATACTTGCGCGCATACCACCGACTGAGCGATGTCCTTTTAGCGTAACAAAACCACGCTCTTTCGCTTTTTGTAAAAATTGATTGTTAAGCTCTTCTGACGGCGTTGTAAACGGAATGTTCATAAGTGATCGATACGTAGGATCAACTGGTGAAGTAAACAATTTTGATTCATCTAAGAAATTGTAAAGAAGTGAAGATTTCATTTTATTTTGTTCTTCCATCGCAGATACGCCGCCTTGCTCTTTCAACCACTCTAATACAAGTTTCGTTACGTAAATACTAAAGGATGGCGGTGTATTATATAAGGAGTTATTTTTGCTGTAAGTTTCATAGTTTAACATTGTAGGACAAGAGCGATCTGCCCCTCCAATTAAATCTCTTTTTATAATTGTAATCGTTAAGCCCGCTGGTCCTAGATTTTTTTGCGCTCCCGCATATATAAGACCAAACTTCGAAACATCATATCGTTCTGATAAAATATTTGAGGACATATCCGCAACGAGCGGTACTTTATCTAAATGTGGAATGTCCACATATTTCGTACCCTCAATTGTATTGTTCGTTGTTATATGTACATAATCTAGTTTTTCATCGCCTAGTAAACCATCCAGTTTAGGAATTGTAGTAAACTTCTCATTTTCAGAAGAAGCAATCACTTGTACTTCTCCTACCTTTTCGGCTTCTTGCAGTGCTTTTTTAGACCATGAGCCAGTCAGTACATATCCTGCTTTTTTATACGCATTCATTAAATTCAGTGGTATCATAGAGAATTGTAATGACGCACCACCTTGTAAAAATAAAACATCATATTCATCAGGAATATTCATTAATTCACGAAGTAAGCTACTCGCTTCATCTATAATACTTTGAAAATAAGAAGATCGATGACTCATTTCCATAATAGACATGCCTGTCCCGTTATAATTTACAAGCTCCTTTTGCACTTTCTCTAAAACTGGCAAAGGGAGTATAGATGGTCCAGCTGAAAAATTATATACCCTCTCCATCATCCTAATAACCTCCCTATTTCTCATTTTTATTAATTTTTAAACTTTCTGAATTATAACCTAGAATATAATATACGGTCAATTTGTTTTCTAGTATTACGGCGTAAGAAGCAATGGAATCGCTTGCATATGCAAACTATTTTTATAAACATACAAAAAAGTGTTAAGTACATAATCGTACTTAACACTCTAGTAATAAAAGAATAATAGCTAATTGTCCGTAAAGAACCGATCAAAAATTTGATAAATTGCAGAAAGACCAATGAGCCAATAAATAGTGTCCACAAGCGCCGGCATAGAACCAAACCATTTCTCAACTACATTGTAATCTAACGCTACAAATAACCAATTCAAACCGCCAAGAATCACCAAAATTACTGTAAGGTAAGACAAAAATTTCATTATGATTGCCCCCTAGGTGATAAGATGGTGAAAGGCCTTTCACTAGAAATATATGTGGTAAACTTCAAAACTTACCTATTTTATAAAAATTATTTTCGATACCAGCCGTTAATAACTGCCTCTGCTTCTTTACTATGTATTTGATACGCATGCGTACTATTATTAGAACCAATAAACCAAATTGAAAAACCTTTAAAATATGGTTTCGGTTCTAACACATCACGGTAAGCGCGCCATCCGTTTAATTGTACGTCTTTTGAAAACACATTAGAAACATCTGGATTCCACGGATTTTGTAGTCCAAGTTCACGTGCCGGAACGTTAAACCCACCAAAATAAACCGGTTTCCCTGTTGCTTTATGTAATTGTTCCAATTGCTGAACAACATTCTGCCCACGATTATACACTGTCGTCGCAAATAAACTTTGCTTCACTTCTTCATATGATGGGTTTCTTTTTCCAGAAACTTCAAACCAACTATCGATACTAACGATATCTACCTTCTTTAAATACGGACGATTTATTTTCTCTACAAACTTCGCTTCATAAGAAGGATCCCAACTCGCTGTTAACCACCAATTCATTTGATACAAAACATTTCCTTTATACTGCTGACGGACGAAATCAATCGTATCGCTCCAATATCCTTCTGCATATTCCATATTTACGAAATTAGAAGCAATCTTGAGCCCGTACACATTGTATTTACTTGTAATCGAATTAAAAATATCTTGTAGAATAACCGTTTTCCAATTCCAGAAGAAATCATTAATATTACTTGGATTCCATTCCGTTTCCCCAACATTTCCTTGCTGAATATATGGGAACGGTTCCACAATAACTTGAATATTACGCTTTAATAATTCTTGAATTAAAATAATAGCCTGTTGCTTTTGCGCTTGATTAATTACCATGTTCGTAGAAGTCACGTTCGGAATATCTACCTGAATCGGTACATTTACTGTATTTAAATTCAAGCGCTCTACATCAGCTAACACTTTCGCCACATTTCCAACTTCCCATACCGTTACATTTCCTGATTTGATTTTTCCAGATTGAACAGTATTTACATCTGCCTGTACATTTCCTTGAAAACAAAAAGAAAACAGCATAATAAACACTCCTAAAAAACTTATTAAACTCTTATTTTTCTTCACAACTTTCCCCCTATAATTTTTGGCTTTCTTGATTATTTTATACAACGTTTCATATATATTCCACAAAAAATCCAATAAATTTTTATCGATAAAAATGCTATTCATCCTTTATTCATACCTTATTCATACTAACCTCCTAAAAATAGTAAGATAAATAAAAAAAGAGCGTATTTTCGCTCCTTTTTTATCTTTTTACGATTGAAATTATTGAACTTTTTCTGATAATCTAACAACATCTATCTTTTCGTATAAATAAATTTTTATACTCATAAATGTATCAAAAAATTTTTATCTACATTCGATTTTGTATTAATTTTATATTTAATTAATTATTTACCTTTATAGTTAATAATTTCTTTGTTCTTCTTTCAAAAATCACACCATCATACAAATAAATTCTTGACTGTGTACAAAGTAATAATTACTTCATGAATATCATACCTATAATTAATTCTTTTAGTTAAAAAATAAAGAAGGGAGAGAGCTACGTATATTATCCAAGTGTTCATTAAATCGGAATTTAACGAACACATGAATAAAGAAAGTTAACCTCCCCTCCTTTCTTTAATGTACAAGGACATGAAAATGGATACTTTTTAGACAAGAAAGTATCCATTTTTATTTTAGATACTAGAATAGGAATACGAGCGAATTAATAAGAAAAAAGTTACTACATAATATTTCTATAATAGGGTATCAATTAAAGATGCATGCTTTATTCCATAATAGAGCATTTAAATCCTAACTTCTCAATTGTATCTACACTTTCTTATCTGCCAACGAAACATTTGATACAATTATCAATCCATTTCCCTTTTAGGCTCTACCAACATGATGTGGGATTCCTTTTCAGTGAAAGGTTTATGCTCAACGCCTCTCGGGACAATAAACATCTCGCCCTTAGAAATTTTCACCTGTCCATCACGAAAATCGATGAACATCTCCCCTTCAAGCACAATAAATAGCTTATCCGTATTAGGATGCTCATGCCATATAAAATCTCCATTAGCTTTAAAAAGCTGAATTTGATCATCATTCATTTCACCAATCACTCGTGGATACCAATAATCGTTAATTTTAGATAACTCGTCATTTAGTTTAATAGGTTGGTAATGGATAATAATTCCTCCTCATTTTTAACTTCCACTATATTACAGTAATCTCAGTAAAAAAGTCGTCATTACGCTTAAAAGAAAATGCTCAGGCCAGAACTTTTCATTCAGGTAGTACAAAGGAGTGATTTCAATGAAAGTTCTTTCAATCCAATGTTTCCTTTAACTCTCCATAAGTATAGAACAGTGATTTTCAAATAAGAATGGACCCCTGTTGACATTAGTATGGATTATTGATGAACTTCTCGCGATATTTAGTAGGCGAAATGCCAACTCGCTTCTTGAATACTCTACTAAAATAAAAAGGGTCTGCGATTCCAACAGCCTGCGCAATTTGTTGTACAGGCACACCACTTGTACATAACATTTTTTGAGCCATCTTTATACGATAGTTCAATAAATATTCTGCTGGCCCCATACCTGCATGCTTTCTAAACACGTAAGAAAGACGATTTCGATTAACATTATTTTGTTCTGTAAGTGTATGTATTGTAATATCCTCATAATAGTTTTTATGAACGTAACTGGATATTCGTTTGAATAAAGTATGCGACTCATAGTTATTCTCTCTATTGACAACACTTAATAAAGCTTCATTCAACGCTTCGCGAAACAGCATTTCGGTCTGAAACATCGAAATGCCTCCACGCTGATTATACACATCCCAAAGACGCATAAGTAATTCGACAAGACGAGGAGATTGTCCTGTTAATAATTCAAAATGCTGATGAGTAAAGCCAGAGTCTTCTCGTTCTGAATTGCTTATCCGATATAAAACAAGAATATATTCCCAGTTTATTTCACCAAGCATTTTATGGGCTAATGTCATTTTTGCACCCCCATGTATAACTTTTCCTGGGGAAAGGGTATACAGCGTACCATTAAATTGAAATTGCGTCTCCCCTGTAAGTGGAAATACAAATCCTGGGAAAGAATCTGTAGACTCAGCACAAGGCACACCTGGATTTTTAGCATAACGATATACTCCCTCTACTCGGAAAGGAGTATTGGCAAGATACTCTGCTAACTCATTCACGTCCAACTTCACAATACACGCCTCATTTCAATAATAGTTTTCTTGTAATTCGCGAGATTAATTGGTGTACATTCTGGGCAACGCTAAACTAAAAATAGTACATACGACTTAACAAGATCTGATTATTAACCTATAAATATATTGTTTTTCATTTATTGACAAAAGTATCCTCCCTATATTATTGATAATGATTTTCATTGTAGTTTGGTAAAAAAACATTTGTCAAGTTGGATGGCCTAGAAAAATGACGAAACAAGGGGTACAGAGGGACGGTTCTGTTGCAAATAATACCCGGTCTTTGTTAACTAATTCCCCTCAAAACTGGAATAATCATGTTAATAGTTGTAATGGCTTTATCAGTTACAGCACTTGCATCATGTGGAAATAATCGTAATCCTGAAGAAGTTGCTACAGCGTATTTCGAAGATGCAAAAGAAGGAAATGTTAAAGATTTTGGCGTGTTATTCACTCCTGAAGCGAAGAAAATCGTTGCTTTTGTGGGCGGAAATGCAGACCTAATGAAATCGGTTAGCAAGGATCTTAAAAGCTATAAAATTCGAAAAGTCGAAGAGAAAAATGAAATTGCTACAGTAACTGTTGATGCTGTATATAAAGGTAATCCTAAAAAAGTAATCGTAATTGAACTAGAGAAAACGGATGATGGTTGGAAAATTAGTAAATCATAAAAAAACGGTCTAGAATTCTAGGCTGTTTTTTTAGTTCCCTCAATCTTCTTCGAAATCACGTAGACTAGCAAGCAATTCTGTAAATGTTGAGCAAACAGGATATATTGCTTCCTCTATGTTTTCTTCTTCATGATCCCAAAATACTACTGTTGGTGATTCAGTGCTATTTCGAATATGGAAACAGCCTACTATCAAATTAAATGATAGTAGGCTGGCTGTTAAAATTATTTAAGAGCTAGGTTATGTTCTAAATGATAAGCTTTCATTATCAAAAAGATTATTACTAGTCCCCTCCGCAAACAAAAACATCCTATCACTTCGGCTCTAAATTTAACACCTTCCCCTCTATTCCATCCGTATTCAATGTAGTCGTATGATACGTTCCATTTACCCAATCATCTATTTGATCATGATACCAATCGCTTCTAAAATGTCCCGATTGTCCTGGCCCTACGATATGATAACCGTTTGACATATCTTTCGTATCAATAACAAATCGCCAAGACGCTCCGTGATTGACAATACCGTTATCTCCGTAACTCGCTGCTTGAACGGTAACTTGACTTCCGCCAATTGGAACTGTTTTCTCACGATTAAATGCAAGTAGTGCTAATATACTAGATGATTTTGAGATGGGATGTGTAAAAGCAAGTTGATGGTAATCGCCCCACTTCCACTCCGCAACATCAGGTCCATACTCCTTCTGTAATTTCTTCATTACATTCTCGTACGAAGTATGCACAACTTTCGTGAAGCCTCCGTACTTCGTAAACCAAGCGCTATTTTCTCCTGCTACTTGTTTTCGAATTAATTCATCAACAACTTGTGACTTCCCTTCAAATAATCCCATCACATCTTTCGGTATTTCTTTTGAAAATAACGTATTTGAAATCTCTTTCATTAACAAATGGAATATTAATGGTGCCGCTTCATCTTTACTATCGTAAAAATTCCACTTTGTTAATTGTTTTATGCCTTCTTTCTCTACTTCATTTAAAGATGCTTTATTTAACTCTTTTAAAAATATAGGAGTAAACTCTTTCCCATATAAATTTTTTTGATCCATCTGTAACTCTTCTAAATCTTTTACCGTATACTTTTCCTTCTCTTGTAAAAACTCTTGAATACGCATTTGCCTATATGGCTGCGCCCACGTATTACTAATATGGTACGGATAATTATCATCAACAATTTTATTATTCGCAGTTGAAATAAACCCTTGTTTTGGATTGATTACTTTTGGAAGTTGATCAAACGGGATATACCCTTCCCATTCATATTCATCTGTCCATCCTGGCACTGGTAAACTACCATCACCTTTTTTACGCACTGGTATATTTCCATTCGCTTTATAAGCAATAGTGCCGTCGTTTGATGCAAATACAAAGTTTTGGGTCGGTATATGAAAATCTTGAAGAGCCGTTTCAAACTCATTCCAATCTTTCGCCTTATTCATATTTAATACAGCCTTTAATTCAGCGGAAGGCTCCAGAGCAGTCCATTTCAAAGCGAATACTGTTTTCGTTTTCTCTTTCCCTTTATCTGCAAACTCTGAAATGACTGGACCATGCCTCGTAACCGTAACATTATACGGTATTGTCTTTCCGCCTTTTACTCTAATAGATTCATCTACAACAGTAGCTTTTTCCCACTTATCGTTATACAGAAATTCATTTTCATTATTAGGATTTCGCTTCTCAATATATAAATCTTGCACATCAGGACCTGTATTCGTAACGCCCCATGCTATTTTGTCATTGTGTCCTATTATAACACCTGGCACGCCAGCGAAAATAACACCACTCACATTCAAATCTTTCATTTCAAGTTTCGATTGATACCAAATAGAAGGCGTCGCAAGAGATAAATGAGGGTCATCTGCTAAAATAGGCTTACCAGACGCACTCTTCTCACCGCTTATAACCCAGTTATTGCTACCATTAAACTCTGGTGGAATAATCGCTTTTGCAAAACTTTGTGCTACATCCACATTTGTATTTTTCAATTCAGCTAGCAATCTAGGCGCATCTTTCGGATATGTAGGAAATAGTTCATTTGCTTGCTCTTTCGGTAGATTTTTCAGCGCCCAATATCGAAACGCCTGTCCGTGCCAATGTCCGCCTAAATCAAACGCCATATACTTTCCAATTGTTAAAGTATCAACAATCGACCATTCAGCGGGCTCATAACCTAATATAATAAACTCGACCGGCAATTTCTTTTCCTCTTTCGCCTCACGTATAAAAGCATTCACCCCATCAGCAAATGACTGCAGGGCATATTTTGCTTCTCCATCATATTGACTAACAGATGCTTCGGCTGCTCGCCGTAAACCGAGCGTTCGAAACAACTTATCTCGATCAACAGCTGCTTCTCCTACAACTTCACTCAACATACCAGAAGCTTGCCTTCTACTTAAATCCATTTGAAACAAACGATCTTGCGCTTGTACATACCCTTGCGAAAAATATAAATCATGTGCATTTTCCGCTTTAATATGCGGTACCCCTTTACTATCTCGCTTTACCATAACAGCACGTTGTAAATCCTCTAGCTTTATCGTTCCATCTATCTTTGGCACAGACCTAAGCGTATATATGTTCAAAAAAATCGCTGTACAAATAACTAACAAAAGAACGATACTACTAGACCAAATGAAAATTCTCTTACCCCTAGTTCGTTTCTTCTTTACGACGACTTCCATATAACCCCCTCCTTTCTCAAACTATTCGCTTCTATTTTGAAAGAACCTTTTAGAATAGGAAAAATCCATCTTTTCTTATGCTATGGATCATGTAAACAGACTTCTCCTTCCTTTCTTCCACTGAAATCTCCCCGTCCTTTCTTACACCAATTCCTCAAAATCCCCTTCACATAAGCAAAAGTTCGCTTATTATGTTCAAACGCAATTTTAAGCGCCTCTAATACTTTCTCTCCTGAAAGTCTTTGTATCCAATTCTTCAATTCCTTCACGATATATGGGGATAAACTGCTAATATGTTGTTCATAAGACTTGTAAACTTCACTATATGGAACGGTCTCTTCTATACTTTCTACCTCTTCTTTCTCTTCAAAAACTACTTCCGAACTACTAGTATCCTCTTCTTCTGGCATACCAAAATGCTGCAACAACAATGGAATCTTCCATTCTTCTTCCAGACATTTACGTAAAAACATATGTATGAACTCTTTATTTTTTACAGTCTTTAGCTCACGCAACACACACTTTTCTACATTTGTATTTAAAATAGGGTTATAGTGTAGCCAATTTATGATGTATAACTCTTTCGTGTCCACATCATATAAAATCTTCCCGTATTCCACAAATCTACTTAACAACTTCTCAACAGTCTCCATACTGTAGCCTGTTTCAAGCTCTGCCACTCGCTTCGGTAATACGTAAATTCCACATTGCTTCGTTTTCGTACCAGTTAACAAATATATGTAAAAATAACGCTCCTCTGGCGTTAAATCTAATATGAATTCATCTTGCCAAAAGTTCACCTGCACATTACGGTACACCGCCATATATTTACCTCCCCTTGTATTCATATAAAGTCAGATTTCAACTCTTCAATATACATATAGGGATAAGGGCTTAGTTTTTGCATTTTAATTCCAAATTTTTTTAACTACTACAACGACGGTTTTATTTTTTCGCGCTTTTTGTTCTTGTAGTTGTTTTTGTTTTGTATTGTTTTTTCTTAGTAATTTATTACTTGGTAGGTGCTTATGAGGGGCTTGGAAAGGGCTTAATAGTGGCTAATATAAAAAGGAGCTGTTCCAAATTCTCATTTTGGATAGCTCCTTTATCATTCTTTCTATTTTTGACTTGCATCTAACATCTTCACTAAAAAGGCAGCTGCTTCACCACGAGTTGTTGTCCCTTTAGGATTAAACTCATTATTTCCAACACCTGTAACTACCTTTAAGCTATATAACCGCTGAACTGGCTGTTGGTATGTAATCAAATGTTGATCTGTAAATGGTAATGCGACTAATTTACCTGTAACACCTTTATACTGTAATGCGTTGTCAATCATGATAGATGCTTCTTCACGTGTGATAGATGCGTTAGGATCAAAAATCCCTCCGCCACGACCGTTAATAATTCCTGCACTTGCACTACGTTTAATACCGCTATGAAGTGATGGATGCGCTTTGTTAATATCTACAAATGACTTATTTCCTTCTGGTAGCTTTAGAGCATTTGAGATTAATGTCGCAAACTCAGCTCTCGTTACATTACGATAAGGCGCAAATACACCATTTCCTTCACCGTGCATAATTCCGAGGCTGTTCAGCTTACGAATATGCCCTTCAAACCATCCACCTGTAATATCATCTTTTGGTTTTTGCACTTCTTTATTTGGCACATTATAGTTTATCTTAATCCAACTTGGGTTATAGAAAATCCACTCATCATTACCTATTTTATACCAACCATTTTTAACTGCTAACACTTTGTAACGATCTCCGTTTGAAGCTTTACGAACAATATGATGCTCAAGGCCTACGCCACTACGTACGTTTATACCGTCACCATTCACTACAAGCTCCATATTAGGTTCAGCTGGATTATATTCATTTGAATCAAATAGCTCATTTCTTTCTTGTAAAGGCGAATCAATTTGTGCGTTAACATTTGCATACCATTGAATACCTTGTACGAAGCCAGTCCAATTTCCACGAGAAATTAAAATATCAGGACAGTTTTTTCCACTCCATTGTTGATGCCTATAAATGTGATCCGCACTAATACCTTCTTTGTTCATTAAATAACCTGCAAGTCTTTTTGCATTCTCTAACGCTTTATTGTAATCTCCATCTTGGTTAACTGAAATTTCGATACCGATAGACTCTCTATTTCCTGAGCCATCACCATCTCCTGCATGCCAACCATTTTCATTTGTTGGTAAGTGCTGATAGATTTGTTTGTCGTCTACAGTAAAATGCCATGAAGCTGTTCGGAACGTACCTTCCGTTGCTTGTTTATACAAATATTTCGCATGATTTTCAGCATTCGCACCACGGGCTGTGTTTGCAGTCTCGTGAATTGTAATGTAGCGTGCTTTCATCGGATTAGCAGGGCGAATATCAGGATTTCCTGCTGGGACAATCCACTCTACAAATGGAGTACCTGCAAGTGTTCCATATTTCTTTGTAGTCATCGATGCACTATACTGAATAGCTCTTGGCTTTTCAACCGGCTTCATTTCACGAGTAGAGCCATCATTTCGACCGTCTACATGTTCAAATGCCTTTTCAATGTTTGAAATAGCTTCATCTTCTGCTACTTGACCTTTTTTAGCTTCTTTCATTTTATGTAACTCTTCTGTTTCATCATGTTTATGCTTATATTCTTCTAGAAGTATTTTCTCGTTTTCTGATACCTCTGCTTCGTTAATTTGCATGTGATCAGGAGTTTCTAGAGTGAAATTAGAATAACTTAACCCGCTTGTTCCACGTTCCCCTTGTGCAATACTAAGCTGGTCAGTATGAGATTTGTTTATCTCTTCTGCTGATATTGATAAAGGTGCACTCCCTAAAATTACCAAACTTGTGGATAGTGCGATTACTCGTTTTTTAATATTCATTGCTGTAATCGATACCTACACAGTTCGTATAAGTATCTCGACCTCCCTTAATTTTTCATTATTGAAATACTATGAATCTACTATGTATAAAAATATGTTTATTCCGCCTTTTTATAAACACTTCATTTTATCCCCAGCAGGTGAATGATAGTTTCTATAAAATCCCTTAACAGACATTATTTTATAACCAATTGCAATCGCCGTCAAAAGCACTTATCCCCTTACACCCTACTACTTCTCAAAAAATAGATTAGGATACCTTTTACTGATTTTTTTCAATAAGAAGGAACTTTATGATGTTTCATAACTACTATGTATCTATTAATTAGATCCTGATTTAATGTAATTTCCCTATTTAAAAATACTAGCTTTTTCAATTTTCCGCTATAATATAGTTGTCATCTTTTTACATTGAAAGGAGTTTTTATATGGAAGAAATCGCTCATATTTTACTCACTAATATTGATACATTAAATGAAGAAGACCAAAAAATTGTAAAGAAACTAGTTAATAAGTTAAAATCTTTTGCTCATGCACCACTAAATAAAAATCACTGCTTACGTATGAAACCTTTTATTGAATCTGAAGGAATAACTAGACTCGTTGCCAATACAGTACACTCTTACCAATTAGATTTAATGCCAAACAATCAATTTGCTATGTATGATGTGATTGGCTATTACTACAGCATAGCATTATTAACATGTTGTGTAGTATTTGAAAAAGGCGATTTCAAACACATCTACTCTGTATTAGAAAATGAAGTTACAAAAGAAAACGAAAAGAATGTTCTAGTATCAGAGCGTGGCGGGGAAAATTACTACGTTATGGCACGCATACTTAAATTTTTCAAGAAAGATGCTAAAGACATAGAGAGTTTATTTTCACAATTAATTATTCTAGATTAATTGTGAAATATCACTACATACGAAACAAGGAGGATGAGGATGAGTATGCTACAAATAGAAAATATGGAAGATGATGAAGTTTTCCAATTTCTAGCTGGCACTTTCCATCAAGATACTTTCTACGAAGAAGCACTTAAAGAATTATTAGAAGAGGCACACAAGGAATATTTACAAGACTCTATTGTTTTTCTATCTAAATTTCTAAAAAGTGATTATAGCATTGAAGAAAAGCAAGCGTACATTCGATATTCAGCAGATGGGATATATTTTGAAGGGCTAGAAATTACACCGGTAGAATGGCTTGAAAACATAGTTGAAATATTAAAACAAACCGTACAAGTTTATTAGATTATATATTAAAGGGGATGACCTAATTGTTAAATACGATCGTTTATGATAAAGCGAAGTACCATTATCAAGGTGATTTTCCTGAGGACTTACCAATTGATCAAGCTTTTGTACATACTGGTATGTTTTTAGGATGGATACTTGAACATAATTTATTTAGTGAAGAATTTGAAGAAGAGTCTCAAGACGAAATTAATCAGTTTAAACTTAAACAAATGACTGGCACAGAAATTTATATGAACTTGGATGGCGTTTTAGCAGACGACATGTTAAATGATGAGGGCAACCAATTCGCAAAGTACTACTTTAATCATGACGAGGACTGGAAATATATAAATGATTACAGTGATGTTTTTATAGACGAAGGCGAAACTCTCTACCACGTGCAAGATACTTGGGAAAACTATTTCAAATTAAAAAACGTTATTGATAATAGCTATAATTTTTGGAAAGACAACTTACAAAATAAATAATTATAACAAGTCGATTTCTTATTTTAATAAGGAATCGACTTTCTTAATATCTAATTTGCTGATTAACACCTCACCCAAAGATCATTTTACTATCGATACTATTATCGATACCGAATTATCTATAACGGAACGTTCTGGGCGTGATTTCATTAACACTGTTAATCCAATTAAGGAAGTGACTAATGTTTGCGCTACTGCTTTAGCGTTCAAATCACTTTGTAGTTCTCCTGATCGAATTCCTTTCATAATTAATTCTTGAAAAACAACTGCAAGATACATTTGATGTTCTCTAGTCAGTACTTCAAACTTTTGATTATGAGGAGCAAGTTCGACCATTGTGTTAATACAAAAACAACCTTTACTGAACTCTTTTTTATATTCCTCTTTTACCATATTTTCAAAAAACGTCCGAATTGCTTCTTTTACAGATTGTTCGTTTTGAAGTTTTGTTCGTATATTAGCCGCATGTAAATTTGTGTATCTCCTTAATGCTGCTTCAAATAACCCCTCTTTATCACCAAAGGCTGAATATAAACTCGGCTTTTGTATTCCCATTTTAGCAGTTAAATCGCTTAATGAGGTAGCTGCGTATCCCTTCTCCCAAAAAAGTTGCATAGCAGCATCCAAAGCTTTTTCTTCATCAAATTCACGTAGTCGTGCCATTTAAAACCATCTCCTTTCTACATCTAGTTATTAAGATTACACACCACCATTTATGTACCAATCAGTATATTATATATCGTATTAGATTATAAACGATGTGTCAAAAAAGTCGTATTAAAATCAAAAGAAACTTGACATAAATATTTCTTCAAGATTATATTTTACTTATAAAATAACATACCGTTCGGTATGTTATTTTCAATAATACAAAAAGGAGCTGATTTTATGAATAGTAAAGAAAAAATGATGACCACTCTAAAACATAATCATACTCAGCTACATTCATCTGCTAGTGCAATCATGTCCCGCTATATGACTCTATTATTCTCCATTGCTTGCGGGATGGCTGTAGCAAACATATACTTTGCTCATCCACTACTTGATTCATTGTCAAATGAATTTAAGATTAGTCATTCGACTATCGGTATTGCGATTACTATTACTCAAGTTTGTTATGCACTCGGTTTACTTTTATTAGTTCCACTCGGTGATTTATTAAACCAAAAGAAAATAATAATTCTCCAAATGCTTTTATCTGTTTTTGCTTTAATTATAATCGGGTGCGCTCCCTCAAGCACCGTACTTTTTATAGGTATGGCCTTAGTAGGAATTCTTGCAACTGTTACGCAAACACTCGTCGCATATGCATCAATTTTAGCTAATCCAACTGAACGTGGACGCATAGTAGGTTTCGTTACAAGTGGCGTTGTAATAGGTATTCTCCTTGCCCGTACATTTGCAGGCACATTAACAGATTTAGCTGGATGGCGATCCGTTTATCTCACCTCCGCTATTCTTTTACTCTTCGTAACTGTTTTGTTACACCGGAACTTACCAACTCTTGAACATAAAAAAGTGACAACTATGTCTTACCGAAAGTTAATACACTCTGTTCTCTTATTATTTGTGGAAGAACGACTTTTACGCATTCGCGGCATATTAGCATTGCTTATTTTTACTTCATTCAGTATTTTATGGACTTCTTTAGTATTGCCTCTAAGTGCTACACCACATAACCTTTCGCATACAGCTATTGGCGCATTCGGCCTTGCTGGAGTTGCAGGTGCATTAGCTGCTACTAAAGCTGGACAATTAGCTGATAAAGGATTCGGACAAAGAACAACTGGCATAGCCTTATCATTATTAGTACTTTCATGGCTCCTAATTAAATCTATTAACCATTCTCTATTATTACTAATTTTCGGCATTATCCTTTTAGATTTAGCGGTGCAAGCTGTACATGTCACCAATCAAAGTATGCTTTTCACAGTGCGTCCTGAAGCGAGAAGTCGACTCACTGCCAGTTACATGATTTTTTACTCTATCGGTAGTGCAACAGGTGCAATTCTTTCAACAAATATGTATGCAAAATATGGTTGGGATGGAGTATGCATATTAGGTGTATCTGTTAGTGCTTGTGCTCTTTTATTTTGGATAATAACCTTACGGCGATCATAACAGCTAAAAGAAGAATAATTCATTTATGTTTCATACGTGTTTTTCTACAAGACTATAGAATAGCATTTACTTTTCAACACAAATCAACGGCATTTTCATATAAAAAATGCCGTTGATTCTAAATTTTCACATATGCGATTCATCATTTTATAATAATAAATCCTATACTAGCGAAGTACATCTATTACAAATTCCCTTTAACATTTTCGACAATCTCGTTTATTGTATTCCGATCAAACTTATCACTAATTTCGTATGGCTCACGATCTCCTACTAATTGTACACCTACAATATCATTGCGGTCTTTACCATATTGCACTTCAATAATAGACCCACGCTCTATTTGTTTCCAAACGAGACCTGCTTCAGCTTTTTCAGTAGTTCCGCAACCCACAATAATACCAATTGGCATAACTGCAGTTAATACTACTCTAGTAATTTTCTTTATCATTTATAACCAACCTCACATGTTTAACTTTAAATTCCATTTATCCCCTTACCAAATAATAACATGCTAATACCGAGAAAGAGCCGAAGGTAAAATATTATTTTCATCCCAACAATCTATGTAAAAAGCTATACTTCTGTATTTCCTTCCCGTCTACTTTCATATAGTACCCTTACAATTATAGATAGCTAGACTTTCAAAATCACTAACTGAATTATCGATAAATTATAGAAAGTAGACATCCTACTCACATAAGATTTAAAATTAGGAAGTATGGAAAACATGATAAAAAATTTAAACTAGATGATCGCAATTAAAATGATTTTTATATGAAGGAAGGAAGTGCACAGCTATGGATTTAAAAACAGTTATGCAAGAGCTTGAATCCCTCGGTAAGGAAAGAACGAAAAAAATATACATATCTAACGGTGCGCACGAACCAGTTTTCGGCGTAGCTACAGGCGCTATGAAACCAATCGCTAAAAAAATAAAATTAAATCAAGAGTTAGCTGAAGAACTGTATGCGACAGGCAACTACGATGCTATGTACTTTGCAGGCATTATTGCGGATCCGAAAGCTATGAGTGAGTCTGATTTTGATCGCTGGATAGACGGAGCATATTTTTATATGTTGTCCGATTATGTGGTAGCAGTAACTTTATCAGAATCAAATATTGCACAAGATGTTGCTGATAAATGGATTGCAAGTGGAGACGAGCTACGAATGTCAGCGGGCTGGAGTTGCTACTGCTGGCTTTTAGGAAATCGCAAAGACAATGAGTTTTCTGAAAGCAAAATTTCCACTATGCTTGAAATGGTAAAAAATACGATCCATGATTCACCAGAACGAACAAAATCCGCTATGAATAATTTTCTAAACACTGTAGCAATTTCATATGTGCCACTACACGAAAAGGCAGTCGAGATTGCAAAAGAAGTTGGTATAGTTGAAGTAAAACGCGATAATAAAAAAAGCAGTTTGCTACATGCTTCCGAAAGTATTCAGAAAGAACTTGATAGAGGCAGACTTGGTTTCAAACGTAAGTATGTAAGATGTTAAAAAAGAAAAAGGTGGTATCAATCTTTCTTGATTGATACCACCTTTTTCTTTGACTACTGAACTCTCTTCTTAGAAAACATTCATTTACCTATGGACAACTTATATGTTAGAAATTTCTTCTTTTAATTTATAAACTCTATCTCTTTTCTCATCGCTTTTGACAAAAATAAGCTTTCCTTCTTTAACAAAATCTTCTAATACTAAGCATACTTGTCCATATGCTTTCGGCTTATTCGTTGTGAATCTTTCATCTGATATTTTGCCGGATCGTATTAATTGTTCACATAGCTCAAGTGCACTTATTTCTTCAGAATCCACTAATTCCAATATATCTTTTTGTAATGGCAATAAAGGTACTGGTATATCAGCTACCTCAACCTTTTCTGGTTTGTTTTCTTCTTCAAATAAATCTTCAAATGAAATTTGATTCATTACTTCTTTTCCTTTCTAACGATTGATTTGTATAACATGAACTGAATCCTATAGCGTAGTTATTATTATGTAGTACTTACCTTATTTCGTAAATATGAAACTCATGTACATCGTTTCATATAATATACTTCGATTATACCAAATATACGTTCTGTTTCCTATCGTAGATTGGAAAACAGAACGTTTTACTGTATATACCCTTATTAAATAGAGCTGAATATCCATTATCCAAATATTACATTTTCAGTTATATTATCAAAAATTTATCCACATTACGGAAATAAATGACAAATAATTATAATTTACATGTTATAATTACGATGCATGCATTTAGTTGTATTAAATGTGTAATACGTATATGTAATAAAGTTAATTTAAACTGGGGAGGCTTTCGCAAATGGGAAAGAAAACAAGCAAAGCTAAAAAATTTTTCGGATTCATAATCACCGCAGCATTAGCAACTACAACTATGGTAGGTACAGTAAATGCTCAAACAACTACGAATAGCTATAAGGTAGCTAGCAATGCGAACGTTGTATTTACAGATGTACCAAAGGACCACTGGTCAAAAGATGCTATTGATTACTTAGCGGCAGCAGGGATTTATAAGGGGTATGGAAATGGGAAATTTGGTTTTGGGGACAACATCACTAGAGGACAGGTAGCTTCTTTAGTCAATCGACATTTAGGGTTAATCGCAGACGATAAACAAGGAAATATGTTTAGTGATATTACAAATCATATGTTTGAAAAAGATATTAAAGCCATTGCGCAAGCTGGAATTATGACAGGTGATGGAACAGGTACATTTCGTCCTGATGATGTATTAACTCGATATGAGATGGCAGTAATATTACAAAAAGCATTTCATTTAGAATCAAAAGAACAAGGAAAATTTAAAGACGTGCCAAAAGGTCATTGGGCTTATGAAGCTGTAAATACACTGCGTAGTAACCGTATAGCACAAGGTGACGAGGCAGGTAATTTTAACGGAAACACATTTGTGAAGCGTGAGCAATATGCACAATTCTTCTATAATGCAATAGCAAAAAATAGAGATTATAATTTCAACATCAATTCAAAAGAAGAAATGAAACAAATGTTAACAACAGCTTTACAGAATGGAACATTTGGTCCATTTAAATTAGATGTATTAGGTAAAGATCTATCTGACGTAAAAAAAGAATATGGAGTGCCTGATGTTTTGAAAAAAGCACCATGTACAGAATGTGATGCACCTAATATAGCGGTATACGGCGATTATAATATTGACATGTACCCTTCAGACGCTAGATATATATCGGTAAAAATGGATATCACTATTAACGAATTAAAAGAGTGGTTTGGTGAACCAGATGGAATCGGAGAAGATATGACTAGTGAAGGCTTCATATATAATCGAGGAAGCTATTCTCTTTATTTCAGCTTCTCTGATGGCTATATTCAACGCGCTGAAATATCTAAAAGTGAACATCATTAATATGTTACAAGCAATATAAAATATATAAAGCATAAAAAAATCCTTCAAGAACATGCCTTTTCTTGAGGGATTTTTTTTGTTCCTATCTATTTAACATAATACAAAGCTATAAAACTCCCACTGATTAAACTTTATTCTTCTTGGTGCTCCGCTTCCCATTCACTTAAATACGTTGCATATTCTAATTCATCTGGATTATCATGTAACATAGAAATAAACTCTAATTTATTTCCATCACAATCTAGAAAATATACGCTTGCAGCTGGCATCCACCTTTGGACAATTGGTTCTCGATTTCCTTTTCCCTGACTCCCCACTACCTCTATTCCACGCTTCTCTAACCACAATTTAGCATTCTTTAAAAAATCGAAATCTACACGAAAAGCGAAGTGTTTCGTCTCAAACTCTTCATTAGTATGTACTTCCCATAATCCGAGCATTTGTTTTTTATTTTCTCCTACCCAAAAGAACACAACTCGTCTTTTTAATAGTTTCTTTGCTAATGTTAAACCTAACTTATTTTGATAGAAATGTATCGCCTTTTCTAAATTTCTTACATGTAAATGAGTTTCAAATATGCTTTGTATCATGATATGTACGCCTCCCTCTCCTACATTCTGATTTTTAAAAATATGTTTTGTTTTTATCATACAAATTAATACATTTTTAAGCATCCTACTTTTGTATATTTTTTCTTTCCTACAAAGGTATAGGTATCAGCTTTAACTAATGTCCCAACGCCGGAATTCAATACAATGAAACTAGTGAGCTTTTATTCCCCGACACTAATCATGATTTTATGTAAAATTGGCCCTCACCTACTTTTCTCCCATTAGAAGCCTTGCTCCACAAATAGCAGGATAAAAATTCTATTTACATCCATAAATTTTTATAATGTAATAAGATTGACATCTTAATAATAGAGGAGGAACCATTCTGGATAAAACCAAAGTTATGACTTATTTTAGTGCAACGGGTGATATATTCCCTGTTGAAGCAATTACTGACGCCTTAAGTATCGAGCCTACAAGAACTTACAAAAAAGGTGATGTTGTTGCAAAACGTGATAATCCGAATCTTGTATCCACCAAAATCATATATAGAAAAGAGACGGATTGGACTTTAAGCACTGGATACCAAGAATCATACGATATAAATAATCAGTTGCATGTTATTCTAAAATCCCTTGAAGGAAAAACAGAACAATTAAAACATCTCAAGAAGAAATATAGTTTAGAGTTTCTTTTTATGGTAGTGATTCAAGTGGAGAATAACGAATCACCCGCAATGTATTTACAAAAAGATATACTTGATTTCGCTAGTTCGATTCAAGCAGAAATTCATTTTGATCTATATATGTATTAAAAACAAAAACGCTATTGATATTGGAATCAACAGCGTTTTTTTATGTGACTATATATTTTATCTTACTTGTACCTGAAAGCAAATTCTTTTTATATAACTTATTACTTCAATTTCCCCTCAAAAACAATTTTTCTACCGCACGGTTCAACTTCTGTTTTGCCGTCTTTCTTCACTTCATGAAAGATTGGCTCTTCCATGCGACGAGACGGTGCGTAGCCTTCTTGTTCCATACGTGCTAAGCAGTCTGTAATTGTTTCATTTTCGAGTACTTCAAATTTCTTTTTATTAGGTTGTTTTGTCATGCCCTAACCTACTTTCTATTTTTCTTGATGCGAATTGATTCTTCATGTAGATCATATATAACATCGCGAGAATCCCTATTATAATCATAACCGCAATAAAAAAGCTTGTATACTGTATTTTTTCTATAAATACGCCTCCTAATACAGGTCCCAGTATACTTCCTAAACTAAAGGCGATTCCAGATAATATATTACCTGCTGGTAATAAGTGTCTCGGTAATAAATCTGTCATAAATCCAAGCCCTAATGAGAAGCACGATCCAATGACCATACCCGCCAACAACATGCAGGCAAAGACGATCCAGTAATATTGATCAAATACGGCTGCCAGTAGAAAAATGCCCGTACTTATGCTGAACGTCCACGTTAATATACGGTCCCTTCCGTATTTGTCACTTAATATACCGAGCGGAATTTGTGTAATAATGCCCCCAACTGCAAATGCTGGTAATAAGAAGGATACTTCTGAAACAGACCATCCTTTTCGAAGCGCGTATACTGGTAAGTTACTGTTTAACATTGCTTCCAGTACGCCATATGCAAGTGGTCCAAGTAACGCAATCCATCCTAATCCAACAACTTGTTTATAACGAGAAAATGATGATTCACTCTTCACTTCTCTTTCATCTTGTGCTGGGAATGCATTTTTTGTTGGTAATAGTAACAGCCATCCTATTAGACAAAGTACAGTAGATATCATAAACGGCGTTGCAAGACCGTACTGAACTGTGCTTGCTAAATACGGACCGACGGCAAAACCAATTCCGAAGAATACACCGTATATCGATACTTGTCTCCCTATTTTACTCGGGTCTGATGTTGTCGTGATCCATGTTTGTGTTCCGACATGAAGCATATGATCTCCGACTCCAACTAAAAATCTAAGGATAAACCATACCCAAAACGAAAATGTTTGTGTAAAAAAGAATAATGAAATAATAACGAGAAACCCACCAATAACGATAATTGGCTTCATTCCAAACTTTTGCATCGGTTTTTCAAGAAACGGTGAGATCACTAATATCCCAATGTATAGTGCCGTCGCATGAATACCGTTAATACTTGAACTAACCCCTTCTTGTTCAAAGATCATTGCAATGGCCGGTAAAATCATCCCTTGTGACAAACCCGAGATTGCTACAATCCCAACCATAATCCAAAATGTAAAACGCATTGACATTCCCTTTCCCTCTCCTTCTCACGCTGTCCACTTTTCATTATAAACTGTTTCTTCAAATGCGTGTACGAATATTCGCAGTAAAAAAGAAGCTAAAACAATGAATCTTTTAGCTTCCTATCCTTCCCAAACTTGTGCTTTCACATTGTAATGAAAGTGCTTGAAATATGGATTTTCATAAAATGATGGTCCATATAAGTGGTGATGTGCATGAGCTATTGATGGCTGCTGCATTTGTAAAGGAACTATAGCTCATGAAACTTGCATATACATCGGATCTATCATTATTTTTGTATATAAGTGATGATTATATGGCGAATGCGCAATTAAGAGCGGATGATGCACTGATAATCTCCCCTTTTACCTACAATGTTATAGTATATGCAACACCGTTCATTTCGGGGATTATTTCTGTTCTAACCAACCCTCTACATGTTTTATAAATACATCTAAACAATCAATAAACGGAGAATGACCACAATCTTCTAACAATTTTAATTCTGCATTCGGCAAATGTTTTGCTAATTCTTCACCGACTACTTGCGGTACGACATAATCTCTATCACCTTGTATGACGAGTGTCGGAGCTTTAATACGATGAATTTGCTTATTTCCCTCTACAACCCCATTATGTTCATCCGAAATATTAAATGTAATGAGCGCATAATTCACATCTACGAAATTACGTTGCGTTAACATATCATCTAAATACTTTTCATAACGATCCGGTTCAGGTTGATTATGTGTATATATTAATAAGTTCCATACTGTACGGTAATATAATTTATCCATATTTTTTATCGCATCTAGCACTGGTGCAATTTGTACGGGGTCTTGCGCGATTTCTTCTTTCGTTTTTAATAGACTCGTTACGATCGGTTGCCCATTAATATCTTTTTTAAAGATTGGATAGCCCTTCATTCCTACTGATTCTACTAAAATTAACTTTTCGACAAACGTTGGATGATTCGCTGTAAATTGCATCGCAACACCACCGCCCATTGACCAGCCCATTAATGAAAACTTCTCTAGTTTTAATTGATCGATAAATAGTTTTACATCTCTTGCAAAGTCTTGTAATGAATCTATCGATTGATTATATGTTGATTGACCAAATCCTCTTAAATCAAGAGCGTAAATATGGTATTGATCTTGCAGTTTTTCAATAACTAAGTCCCAATGTTGTGACGATGTCATGTTCCCGTGAATGAGTACAAGAATCTCTGTATTTTGCCTTCCAACTTCCTGATACGCAATCGTTTCTCCGTTCGATAGTGAAACAAACTCCATTGTTGCAGGCTTAATCATCACAAGTTCCCCCATTCTTTTCAATAGAAAGAAAATTCTTTACTTACTTAAAGAATAACATGCAGAATATATGTTCTCAACAAAAAAGCTATACGAATTTTTTACATAAATCAATATGTCTATTACTAGACAATTATTATAAAAAAGTATATAGTTAGCTAGGTAACTAATTTGAAAGGATCAAAATACATGGACGAAAAACAACATTTTTTCCACATTGTCAGCCAGACTTCTCGCAAGTTTACGAAGAAATTTAATGAACGCGTATCTCCCACTGGATTATTTAGTGCGCAATGGGCTGTTATTTTCCGTATTAATCAAACTGGTTCTTGTACCCAAACAGAATTATGTCAGTATTTAAATGTTGAGTCACCAACGATGACTCGTACGTTAACACGTATGGAAACGATGGGATGGATTATTCGTACAGAAGGAAAAGATCGCCGTGAGAAGCTCATTTCTTTATCAGAAACAGCGATAAAAATGATCCCGGTATGGCAAGAAGAAGTTGATACTTTCGAAGAAAAGACGCTAGAAGGTATTAACGAAGATGATTTACATCAAGCTTTTCAAGTGTTACAACAAATTATTAAAAACTTAGATTAAATTGGAGGGATGACGATGCAAAGTGAAAAACTTTGGACGAAGGATTTCCTCGGAACTTGTTTTAGTAGTCTATTTCTCTTTTTAACATTTTACATGCTTATGACTACTCTACCTGTCTATGTAATAGACGGTCTAAAAGGAAAACCTGAGGAAATTGGTTTAGTTGCAACTGTTTTTCTTATTTCTTCTGTTTTATGTAGACCATTCACAGGAAAATGGCTCGATGATTTAGGAAGAAAGAAAATATTATTTATTTCACTTTCACTATTTTTAGCCGCTACCGTTATGTATTTCGGTGCGCAAAGTTTATTTTTATTACTAGCCCTTCGCTTCTTACATGGTATTGGGTTTGGGATGGCGACAACAGCAACTGGTACGATTGTAACTGATGTTGCGCCAGCTCATAGACGCGGTGAAGCACTTGCATATTTCGGCGTATTCATGAGTCTGCCGATGGTAATTGGTCCTTTTTTAGGTTTAACAATTATTTCTCATTTTTCATTTACTGTATTATTTATCGTTTGTTCCGTATTTTCATTGCTTGCATTTTTATTAGGACTACTTGTAAATATTCCGCATGAAGCACCAGTAAGCAAACAAAAACGAGAAAAAATGAAATGGAAAGACTTAATTGAACCATCCTCTATTCCGATTGCTCTTACAGGATTTGTTTTAGCCTTTTCTTATAGTGGTATTTTATCCTTTATTCCTATCTATGCGAAAGAGCTCGGTTTAGCTGATATTGCAAGTTATTTCTTTATTGTATATGCACTTGTTGTTGTAATTTCTCGTCCATTTACAGGAAAGATTTTTGACCGCTACGGTGAAAACGTACTTGTTTATCCAGCTATTATTATTTTCACAATTGGGATGTTCGCATTAAGTCAAGCGCAAACTCCGTTTTGGTTCCTAAGCGCAGGTGTATTAATCGGTTTAGGTTATGGAACATTAATTCCAAGCTTCCAAACAATTGCAATTTCTGCCGCTCCAAACCACCGACGTGGTTCTGCAACAGCTACGTACTTCTCATTCTTTGATAGTGGTATTGGGTTTGGTTCTTTCATTTTAGGTATCGTCGCAGCAAAATCAAGTTACCATAATATGTATTTTATCGCAGCTATTATCGTTGCGTTCACTTTACTTCTCTATTATGGATTACACGGACGAAAACAAAAATTCAAGAAACAACGTACAGACGGACAAATTTCCGCTTAACGTTAATAAGGAAAGTAAACTTCTCTGTTTACTTTCCTTATTTTGTATTTCTTTCAATAGAAGCGTATACTTATAATAGAAATAATAAGGAGGGACCCCTATGAAACTAAAAAAATCTCCCCTACTCTTACTCATAATCACATTCATATTTGTAATTACAGGGCTCGGTTTTACATACTTCAAACACAATAAAACAATTCCATCAAAAAATAACGTGACGAAAAAAAATTGGTTAGATGATCCGTACTTACGTTGGTCTTACACACATATGAAAGAATTCACTTTAATTAATGACGTAAAAAACAATCCTGACCAAATTGCTCACTTCCCTTCCGCATTACAAAACTTAGACGATTTTGCTGTGGAGCGTAGGTTTGGAAATACAACTCCTCTAAAAAAACTTTTAGACGATAACAAAACAGATGCGTTTGTCGTTGTACATAATGGGCAACTTGTTTATGAACGATATTTCAATGGATATAACGAGAGTGAACCGCATGGTATGGCTTCATTAGCAAAGGTCTTTACGGGGGCAATGATACAATCTCTCGCTGAAGAAAATCGTATTGACTTAGAGAAAACAGCTGACACTTATATAAAAGAATTAAACAATACACCGTTCGGTAAAGCTACACTTCAGCAATTAATGGACATGCAAGTTTCTGTAGAATACCCTACTCACGGATATGAACATCCAGCGTTAGAAAATCAAGATGCACAACTATATTTAGCGAGCAATATTTTACCTCGAGGTAAAAACTACGACGGTCCAATGAAAATTTATGATATGTTACGAGAGGCAGAAGAAACCGCACCGCCCGGTTCCGGTTTTTCTTACGATAACGGATCAGCGGAAACGCTCGCTTGGGTTATTCGAACTATCACTGGTAAATCATTAGCGGAAAATGTTAGCGAACGAATATGGTCTCAAATTGGTATGGAAGAAAACGCATATTACGTAACAGATGAAACAAAAGTAGAACAAGCAAGCGCTGGTTTAAATGCAACTGCTAGAGATATGGCGAGATTCGGGCAATTACTATTAAATAACGGGGAATATAACGGAAAACAACTCCTCCCTTCCTCTATTACAGAAAGTATAAAAAATGTCCAAAAAGGTGAACTTGCAATTGGCACTGGTGCTTCTATTTCTTATCATAATCAATGGTGGATTCCGCACAATGAACAAGGTGCTTTCGAAGTGTTAGGTAGTTACGGACAAACACTTTACATCGATCCGAAAGCAAATATGGTAATTGTCCACTTCTCTTCTAACGCTACGCCAAGTAATGAAATACATTCAGTTTACTCCAACATGTATATTGATATTGCACATCATTTAGAGAAGCTTCCACAATAGTGGAAGCTTCTTCTTATTGCGTTGTTTTATTTGAAACCACTACCCTCATCACGGTTATTCATAATGAAACTTTTTATTAGCAATCCAATAATACGTTACGAAGAGTGTCAATAAAATCCACACTATAGTTAGTAATCCAGTAATTATTGCGTTTGAATTTACTCCCCCCGTGACTAACGTTTCCATTGCATACTTACTCATACCGGCTGGATTAAGCTGATCCAGTATTGGATTCAAACCGACGATTACTCTGCAGGCTAAAAGGAAAACAATTGAAATTAATGCAATAATACCTTGACTGTGAAAAATAGCACTTATCATTGTTGTGAAAGATACGATAAAAAGAACCCAAATTAGATAAAATAGTAATCCAGTAATTAGGTGTGCAAATGGAACGGCAGTAAAAAGAAAATTTACATATAGATAAGAAGCTACGTATCCAATTGTTACACTAAACGCTACCATTAAATAGTTTGACACTATTTTCCCACCTACATATGAAGTAACAGTAACGGGTCTTGTTAAAATAAAGGCCAACATACCATTAGCTTTATCTGTTTGAATTGCACCCATCATAGAAATCACTAGAATCATAAGTCCAAGCTGATCAAACTGGGATCCCAAAGTAGTCGCTAATACTTCGCTCCCTTTTTGCGCTGCCATACTCAGATCAATTGTAATTCCCTGGCCTCCACCTAACGCTTCTAGAATTGATGGCAAATAATGAGTTACTATCGGCTGTGTTGCACCTAAAAAT
This sequence comes from Bacillus sp. CCNWLW194, assembly GCF_037120585.1. NCBI lineage: Bacteria > Bacillati > Bacillota > Bacilli > Caryophanales > Bacillaceae > Bacillus > Bacillus sp. CCNWLW194. Next base: position 152,850 of record NZ_JBBBBL010000007.1, read on the forward strand.
ATAAAAACAATTGGTAGCCAAATAATCTTAAAATCACGTAACATTTGAACATATTCTTTTTTTATCAATACCATTGAGTTATTCATTTTTGCACCACCAATTTCAAGAAAATTTCTTCTAAAGTATCGTTGCTCATTTTAAATTTAACGATGTCCACTTTATGTTCGAGTGCATTTTGCAGTAACATATTTTTGTTTATTTCGATACTTTCAACCTTCACTTTGATTTTAAGCCCAACCACTTCTACATTCTTCACATACGGTAATTTCTTTACAACTTCAATCCAATTTTGATCTTTATCTGTTATTTCAATAATTATTTTATTTTCACGATTACGGTGTAAAAGCTCCGTAATCGTTGTGTCTTCTATTTTTGTTCCATCTTTTATAATGACAAATCGTTCACAGATTTCTTCTGCATCGCTTAAGATGTGGGTTGATAATAAAATGGTTGTATCTTTTTTTATTTCTTCAATCAGATTCAATACTTCCCGCCGGCCGATCGGATCTAATGCGGATACTGGTTCATCCATGACAATAAGCGAAGGTTTATGCAATAATGCTTGTGCAATACCAAGTCGTTGTTTCATTCCACCAGAAAATGTACTAACCTTTGCATTTTCTTCTTCCTTTAGTCCAACTTTCTCCAACATTTTTGGAATCGACTTTGACAATTCTTCTTTTTTCAACCCCGAAAGTTGGCCCATAAACGTAAGCGTTTCTCTCGCTGTCATCCAATGAAAAAAATTAGGATATTGAGGTAGATAACCAATTTCACTTTTCATTTTTGATATTTTTATCCCATTCAATAAAACTTCACCAGCAGTTGGATTAGTAATATCCGAAATTACTTTTATTAATGTGGATTTCCCTGCTCCGTTTGGTCCAATTAATCCGACGCATTCCCCCGCTTGCAGTTCCATCGAGAAATTATTCACAGCAATTTTTCCTTTAAATGATTTTGTTACATTTTTAATCTCTAATTTCATAATTTCTCACTGTCCTTTCTCCCTATAACAAAGTACAAGATAGGTCCCAATATATTAACGAAAAGAATAATTAACGTCCATACAAGTACATTTTTTCTTGTTTTCCTATGTCGATATAAATCAATGAATGCAATTAAAACTAAAAGTGCTCCCACTGCAATAACTGGCAATATAATGGGTAGAAAAGCCATAATATCAATGTCTTTAAGATCATTCAATCCATAATGTATTTTCATTGTCATCACTCCTTTTAAATCTCATTATCATTATTGATAATGATAAAATAAAAACGGATGGATTGCAATCATTATTCTCATTATTTATAATGAGAATAAAAAAACAATACATAAGGTGATATAATGAGTAATAAAGTTGAAATTTTAATGCATCCGGTAAGAATGAAAATTTGCCAAGTGTTAATGAGAAATAAAGAAGATGGGCTAACACCATTAGAAATGGTAAAAATCATTAAAAATGTACCACAAGCAACACTATATAGACAGCTACAAACTATGGTTGATTCTGGTATCGTCCATGTGATTAAAGAAAAAAAGGTAAAATCTGTTTCTGAAAAATATTACGCAATCAATGAAGAAGATGCAAAAATTGAAGGAAGTGAATGGAAAGGATTATCTGATGATGAAAAGTTAAACTACATTTCCTATTATCAGTTATCACTTATGACACAATATCAAAGTTACCTTAAGAAATTAGAGGAACAAAACAATCAAGAAGATACTGCTACTTTTTCTGTAGTAGAATTAAAGCTAGATGAGGAACGCTTTGGAAAATTTCAAAACGAACTTAACGAATTAATGATTAAATACTACAATAGCCAAAGTAAAAATAACGAAATAGAGGCTCCGGTTCGGACCATCGCTATTACAATTATTCCAGAAACGTGAACTCACTCAATATACATAATACAAGCCGATGTTTCCTTACCATAGGAATCATCGGCTATCTTCATTTCAAAAATTATTTTGACTACTACTGTATGGCTAGCGAAAAAACTTATCTAGAAGCTGAAATGTTGTTGCATCTAGAATTCGAATGTGCTTAAAGATCCAATCTTTCTTATATTACATGAATTCTTTTCTTTCTTTTCTCATGTTAGTCTCATACCATCCACACTCTCTCCAAACACTTTTTAAAAAGAAGCATGGATAAACTAATAAATATAAATTAGGGATCCACCAAGACATATCAAAATCTAAACGGATTGTCCAAAATGCTAGAGCCTGTAACCCTGAGCAAAAAGTTAAAATTAATGATAAAAATGCAAAGTGGCTCCAAATATGTTTTTGTTTAGAATACAAATACAAACTTAAAAGTCCCGTTAACGAGATTAACAAATCCAAGGGTAAAAAAGACCAGTTCCATGCTACTAAAATTGGGTCTTCATAATCTTTAAACAAATATTCTTGCGGAATCATATGAAAAATTGTTATGAGCCAATATACAACAAATCCAAGATCAGTAATAAGGAAAAAATACTTTAATCGATTCAATGTATACGTTCCTCCACTATTTCTTTTTTCTTCACTTCATGTGCAGCACTATTAAAATTTAAAATTACGACTCCAATTAATATAAAAAGAATTGCTAGTATCTTAATTATATTGATACTTTCTCCAAAATAAATAAAACCAATTGTTGTAATCGTTACAATTCCCATACCTGACCAAACCGCATATGCAACGGACATTTCCATCCCTTTTAATGCAAATGAAAGAAATGTAAAACTTGCTACATAAAATACAAAAATAAGAATGCTTGGTACTAGTTTCGTTAATCCATCAGATTATTTCATCGCAGTTGTACCCGCTACTTCAAATAAAATTGCTAAACTTAAATAAATCCACTGCACTATTTTCCCACCTTTTATTTCGAATTAGAAATGCCATATAGTAACATGTCCATAATCGATTCAAGCATACTTCCCAATGTATAATCACTCTTTTCAATAAACATAGGATCATATATGCGATTCAGTGCCCCCAAATACACTTCAATAAAAAACGAAATTTGAATTTTTCTTATGCTTCCTTCTCTCATTCCCTCTTCTATTAAACCGATTACAGTAGACCAGCCTTCACGTAAAAACTGATCTAATTTTAACCATTGGTAATAATGATGTTTTTTTAGTTCTACTAATAAACGTGCATCCATAAATTGAAATTGTTGTGGAATGCAAATTAAAATGAGCCTTATTTTTTCAACTGTTTGTAACGTATCATCTTCAGCGATATTTTTTTCCTTTTCTTGAATATTTTCTATTACATTACGAATAACTTCATCTACTATTTCATCTTTTGAAGAGAAATGCTCATAGATTGTCCTCTTACTGACAGCTAATTGTTTTGCTAAATCACTAATTGTAAATGTAAACCCCTTCGTTTGAATTTGATGAATGGTTTCTGTTACTATTCTTTGTTTCATAATCCGCCCCCTAAACCTTTGGTACCAATTTAGTTTTGTTGGTACCATTTCATTTTACAATATTTAACACAATATATACAACTAACATTTCGAATTTTCTTATTTTTAACTCAAAACAGGTAAAACATAAGAGCGTTGAGAATCATACCTGCATATTTAACAATCAAGTGAATGTATAAAATAACACTTATACATAAAGATTTAAATAAAGTTAAATGCAATTGTATAAGGCTATGTTTGTATATATTCTTTTTTAGCTTGATGGGGCCGGATAGAAAATATTAGTCACTGAGCACTAATATTTTTTGTTTCATATGATTCCTATAACAATTACAAAGCTGAAGAATCATTGTTGGAGCTGTTTACTTCTGCTAAAAAGACACCCTATAGGAGTGTCTTTTCTACTCTTTTTAAAGAATTTATATCAACCTCATAAGTATTCCCATATGGTCTAAGCGATGGAATCTCTTCCTTTGGCCCATAAAATAATAGTTTCAAATCATCATCTTTATACTGAACTACGAAGAAGTCATCAAATTGGTCGAATGTGTTTTGATTGATCGTAATAAAACCTTTTTCTTGGGCAGTTGTTTTAACACTTATTCTTCTCCCTTCTTTGATGACATCATATCCATGCTGATTCGTCACTTTGGATAGCTCACCATTCATATAAAGAACACAAAAAAATTCACCTAAACGACCTATAAGATGTCTTAATTCAGTCGCCTTACAACCAAGAACATTCATTTCAAATCGTAACATTTCAAAGTATGCCTCATATAATTTTTTAATTTGTGAGATTCCTATTTTATCCTTATCCTTATCCTTATCCTTATCCTTATAAAAAAGAAGTTTCCCATTATCCCACTCACCTACAACAGATTCACAATCTGTCCCTTCGAAGGAGTTTAAGCCTTGCATGAATGACTATAATGACTATTTGATTGAGCAATCGATATGTTGTGCCGAAACGTCAATATATTAAAAAAAGGATCTCTCTTTATCAAGAGAGATCCTTTTTTTACTTCTTCTTCTTTTCTGTCGGTTGGCTTTGTTTAGCGAAATTAGATGAATCATCGAAATTCGGTTGCTTTTTACCAGCATTATTACTTCTACCTTTTCCCATATGTAATGCACCTCCTCTCGTCCTTACTATTCCCAATAAAAAAATCCTCTTGCATCCAAGAGGATTTTTTGTTGTGCTATTATTAATAATGCCCAACTGTTACCGCAGTACTTCCAACACGGTCCAATCCTAACTTTTAACCATGGTGTTGATCGTGGCCATCAAGCCTATGATTATCTATCCGTCTTGGCGTTTTCCTTTAAACGTACCCTAGTCTTCGATTGCTTGATAGGCCGTAGTCCAGAAGTCTTGGATAAGATGCGATGGGGCCGGAGTGGACATCCCAACCTGGGTGAACAGAATTCCAATAAACTGTTTATCTGGATCAGCGTAAGCTGAAGTACCGGTTCCACCATCCCAGCCGAATTGACCAATAGACGCGTAGTCTCCAAGATAAGTACGCACCGCCATCCCAAAGCCCCAGCCACCTTGAATCCCTTGTCCGAACGACAAATGGACGTTATTTTTGGCCAAATCGTCTCGGTATACTTGTTGTTCCGGAGTAAGACGGTTGGTGGTCATCAGCTGGACTGCGGGCCTAGACAGGATCCGTTTAGTACCGTGCATCCCTTTATTCAAAAGCATCTGCAAATACGCGTGATAATCGTCGACGGTTCCAAGCAGTCCACCACCGCCTGCTTGGAATGCTGGAGGTTTGCTATAACGTCCATCCGCCCCCTCATCCCACACGATGAATTCACCTGTCTGCGGATTGGGGTTGAAGGCTGGTGGAAGCCGATCAATCTTGAGCTGAGGTACGTAGAATCCAGTGTCCTTCATTCCTAGCGGATCGAATATGCGTTCGTGCAAGAACGACTCGAACGTCTGACCCGTGACCCTGGCAACAAGAACGCCGATTACTTCTATACTGATATGGTACTGCCACCGCTCTCCGGGCTGATAGCTTAGCGGAAGTCCACCTAGGCGACGCATAAACTCATCTGGATCAGGCATATCCTGCCCTGGCGTGTCGAATATCCCACTCTCAAAGAACGCGTTCATGATTGGAGAACCCATCAACGTGAGATCCACCCCGAGCCCGAATGTGGAGGTCAACAAGTCTCGTACAGTGATAGGACGCCGTGCTGGGACGGTCTCTTCTAGCGGGCCATCGGGCTGTTTCAACACTTGCCGGTCGGCGAGTTCCGGTAGCCATTTGTCTACTGGGTCGTCTAAATGCAGTTTGCACTCATCGAGCAGAACCATTACTGGTGAAACTGCGATTGGCTTGCTAGTGGACGCCAATCGAAAAATCGTGTCCCGACGCATTGGTGCACCACCATCATGCCTCATTGTTCCAAGCGCTTCGACATGCGTCTCACCGTTTCGGCTGACTAAGGCGACGAGCCCAGGAATCTTTCCAGAATCGACATGCCACGCCAATATATTGCGCATTTTGCGCAATCCTGTTTCAGAAAAGCCCTTATTGTTTTGTCCCATTTTGTTCTCCTTTAGTTTAGATTGAGATTTCTAATACATATTGACAATCAATTATTAGTTCTTCAAATAGAAAAATTCCCCTTTTTAATAATTTCGACAAAATGCATTTATATACATGGAGGCACCATGCATCACTATCAACCTAAGATAGGCTACATTTATGGGGATTTAATAATGGGGAATGCAATCATTAATAACATTGATACAGCCATAAAAAAATATGATTACAAGATTTGCGAATTGATTATGATACATCTAAAAACACCAATATTCTTTCAAACAAGTAAAAAAGCGCCCTATAACCAGGGCGCTTTACTCCAACCTAATGACTAATATTAGCAGTTGGGTATAATGTTGTTCCTCCAATTGAAACCTTTATTTCATTTGTTAATGGAACATTTTGTTCATTAATAATGGTTCTCCACCATTCCCATGCAAGACCTGTACATTCTCTTGCTACGATTTTTATATTTTTTGAATTTGGTGGAAGAGGGATAACTGTAGAGTAATGAGCCGTTTTGTCTCTGCCACTACCTTCCCATGTTTTATGTGTTAATACTTCTTTACCATTTTGATCAAATGTGAATTCATCCCAAGATACATCAAATTGAGCAACGTAAGCACCGTAATGATCAAGTGTCATTTTTGCACTTGAATATTCTGTAGTTGTCGTCTCAATATAATCTGTATTGTTATGAACAGCAGCAGTTGCATTATCTTTTAAGAAAGTGCTTGTATATGAAATTGGATATGCTGGATTTTTAAGACTTAATTCAGCATTATCTTTAATGATATTTCGGATTTCATTGAAATCTTTTGTAACAACCTTGTTATGCTCTTTCGCATCTCCGCCTAATACTACAGCAGTAAAGGTACTTTCTTCAAAAATATCTTTGTACTGTCCACTCGTTTCAACGCTGTTATTCTTAAGTAAAGCTTTAAAAGCAGCTTGTACATCTTTGCTCTTAGATGTTGTTTCTAATTTTACATAAACCGTTCTACCATAAGCTACATTTGAAACCATAACAGGTGGAGCCGAATTACTTACTCCTTTACGAGTTAACTCACCAAAAGTAACACTATTATCAAAGAGATCAGATGGATTGTTAGGTAGTTCAGCACTTACAGTATAAAATATTTGTTTATATGCGGCCACCATCACTTTCTTTTCTCCATTTGCAACCGCATTAAAGTCAATATTTAGACTGTTATCAAGATATTTAGCGTTAACATTAAGAGCACTTGCGATTTGTGATTTACTATAAACCATAGATTCTGTATACTGCATTCTTGCAGGTAACGTATGTGTTGTAGAATACTTTTCATTCCAAGTAGATACTAAATCGTCTACTGCTCCAGCCACATTACCATATGTCGGATTTTGGACAGTGATTGTATTTTCTTTTCTCATGCCAGGTAAGTCTATACTAATATTCAAAGGTTTTCTCTTAGCCACTAATAAACTCGGTTGATTGTCTGCAAAAGCTTTATTAGCAAGTTGTACAGCTCCTGGATACGTGCGATTTGCTACAGAATCAATAATTGAAATATCGACTGGTGATGTTGTAAGTGATTTTTTCTCGCGTTCCACTACTACAAATTTACCATTTGAATTGATACTTTCTTTCGGAACAAAACTCGCTATCTTATCACCATTTACAGCTAAAACCTCTTGATTATTATATTTAAGGCTTGCTATACCAGTATCAATGCTACTAGCATTTTTAGTTATATCAGTTGCATTACCCGCTTGTGTTTCTGCGAAAGAAATAGATGAATAATTAAGAGTGCATAGACTAACTAATAAACATGTAAGGAACTTTCTTCTCTTGGTATTTTTCTTAATGTTCAGAAAAATCACCCCATTCTTTTTTAGTAAAGATATAATAACGATGGATACATGATAGCTAACGAATAAACTTACATAAACGCTTTTAAAAGTTCTTGGACTAAAGGAATTACTCCACCTAAAAATTTTAAAACTGCCATTGCGATTTCCATATTACTTCCTCCTCTTTGCTGTATTAAGATGTGTTGAATATTTATGCTTTCATTATAATAAGCTTTTGCATTTGCATCAATTCATTTTTATATGCAATATTTCATATTGAGGAAAAGCAACTTTTTCTGTCAGATGATGATGGTACTACTCTTCTTGACAATATTTCAATCCCTCTAAAAATATCAGAATTTTCTAATTATAAAAGGTTATGAACGAATCAACCTCGAATAATTGTAATACATATACATAAGGAGGTTGATCTATTTTGTTTCGTTCTTTTACAAATGGTTGCGTCGTCTTGGTGCAACGTTTCTTGCCAGAACCGTTTATTTTATCATGTTTATTAACTGTTTTTGTTATCTTCTTCGGCATGTTTGCAACTCACCAAACACCAGTCGAGATGATCACTCATTGGGGTGATGGCATTTGGGGGCTTCTCGCCTTTTCTATGCAAATGGCACTTGTACTCGTGACAGGATCGGCTTTAGCAAACGCACCTCTTATTAAAAAAGGATTAACGAACGCGGCAAGACTACCGAAAACGAATGGACAAGGTATTATTGCCATTTCAATCGTAAGTTTACTAGGGGCATACATAAACTGGGGATTTGGTATTGTTGTATCTGTTTTATATGCAAAGGAAGTAGCGAGGCAGCTTGAAGGATTAGATTATAGACTAGCCATTGCTTCTTCTTACTCTGGATTTCTCATTTGGCATGCGGGGCTTTCTGCTTCTATTCCTCTTACGTTAGCAACAGGCGGCGAAACGTTAATCAAAACGACAGCTGGAAGTATTAAAGAAGCGATTCCTATAACTGAAACGTTATTCTCACCATACGCTCTCGTTCCAGTTATTATCTTTTTAGTTACGATGCCTCTCATTAATAAGGCGATGCATCCAGATGCAAAACATACAATAACAGTAGATCCTAGCGTATTCCATGAGGAAGCTGCCGCTCAAGAGGTAGGAAAAAATACGTTCGCTGAAAAAATGGAAAATAGTATCATCATTACACTTTGCGTTGGATTGTTAGGTCTCATTTATATTTTCAATTACTTTTATACGAAAGGTTTTAACCTTACTCTCGATATCGTGATTTTTATGTTATTAATTGCTGGTCTTATTTTTCACCGCACTCCAATTCAATATATTCGTGCTTTTTCAGATTCTACGAAAAGTGCTTCTGGCATTTTACTTCAGTTTCCGTTTTACGCAGGAATTATGGGGATGATGATTGGAGCAAATAGTGAAGGACTTTCACTTGGAGGAGCTATTTCTAATTTCTTTATTAGCATTTCAAACGAAACGACTTTCCCCCTCTTTACTTTTTTAAGTGCTGGCATCGTTAATATTTTCGTTCCATCAGGAGGTGGTCAATGGGCAGTGCAAGCACCAATTATGATTCCAGCTGGTGCTGAACTTGGTGTACCTGCTGCAAAAACAGCAATGGCAATTGCGTGGGGCGATGCTTGGACGAATTTAATTCAACCTTTCTGGGCATTACCGGCATTAGCGATAGCCGGTTTAGGCGCTCGTGATATTATGGGATTTTGCGTTGTCAACTTACTATATGCAGGATTTGTCATAAGTCTATGTTTCCTATTTATTTAAACGAAAAGCTAGTTTTATACTAGCTTTTTTACATAATAAATTATTTATTTCCCATGCAATTTATAATACCTCTCCACTCTATATCCGTAAGATGTAATGCCTCACATGCAAAAAAGTCTTCACATACTTTTTCAATCAGATGTGGATTTTCCCTCAAGAAATTCCACTGTAATACTTTAGGAAGAAAATATATTTCATATTCTTTACTTCCCCGTACTACTTCATCAACTTCTCTCTCACAAATTCCTCTTATTAAATAATCATTCCTTAACTCTATTTGAATTTGCTGAAATGTTGCGCTACATTTTTTCAATTGAAGTAAACATGTAATATACGTTCGTAAAAGTTCGTTATCATACCCACAACATTTTATAATACATTCCATTTCATTCATAATGTACGAGCCTTTTCTTCTATTTGTAATAACCACTTTTCCCGCTTCTCTCGTTTACTCGTTTTCACAGATTGAAAAACTGACCGTTTTATATCGCGAATTCCGCAAAAACGTAAAATACCTCTCTTCATCATAATCCAATCTGCTGATCGATATAATAGTGCGACGTACCATAATGGTGAGTCTAATGTATTAATTACCCACGCCTTCTTACCTTTCAATAACCCTTTTGGCAGGGCACCTTCATATTTATAAGCAAATCCAGCTACGAATATGCGATCAATAAACCCTTTTAAAATAGCCGGCATCCCCCACCACCATATTGGATAAATGAAGAGAAGAGTATCCGCTTCTTCCACTAACGTTCTATACCGAGCTGTTTCTTCTTCATTTACTAAATCACGCCTTTTCTTCTCTTCATTAAAAACAAGGACTGGATCAAATTGTTCTTTGTATAAATCAAGTACAGTAACTGAATGATTTGTTTCCTGTAGTCCTTTTTGTACATGATCTAAAATCGCCTTGTTAAAACTTGAAGGACTAGGATGAGCGTATACAATTAGTACATTCACTGCCAAACAACTCCCTCTATAAGTTAAAGTTTCCCCTTCTTTAACATCTTCTCTACAATTTGCACGTTTTTCGAACTTTGCAACAAACGATTTAATACTGTGATTAACTCTTCCTTTTCTAAATCTTTCAGTTTCTCTTTCACCTTACTCTCACCAGCATCTTGAATATCATAAACAACTGCCGCCATATGCTTGCAAAGATTCTCATACGGACACTCGCAGCTACTTTCTGTAAAATCTTCAAGATCAATAATCACTTCATAGTTTCCTGCATTTCCAGTAACGAAAGCAAATACTTTTTTGTCTTGTATTTCAACATCTTCTACATGTCCTTCTTCATAATATTCATAACCTTTATCCATAATGTATTTAGGAATCCATTTCGTTATATCATTTAATAAGTAAGCGTACATAATAGCACCTCTTCCTTTAATTCCCTTTTGACTTCCACAACCCCTGCATGTTATTCTAATAACTGTCAAATAGCAAGTCTATGTGACAAAACGACTGACACCTATTCGGCGGAGGTGTCTCTTTTCATTTGCAGCCGATATGAAGTGCCTCTTTCAGGCACATTCAATCTTTGACACTACACACTCAACACCATTCCCTGTATCAGGCTGCTTAAGCAGTCTTTTACTCTACATACTTCAAAAAAAAGAGAGCTTAGCTCCCTTTTCTCGCCTTATAAAATACCCCTTTTTCAGTATAGAGATATTCATCAGCTAATGTAATTTTCCCATCCAGTTTCAGTTCATCTAATAGCCTTGATAAATAAAATTGATGTAACATCTTTTTCGTGAATTTTCCTTCATGATGCGAAACGATATGTTCTTGAATATCTAACAATGATATTGGCTTATCTTGCTCTATCATATATTCATAAACTGTACTACGCAGTTTTACGTATTTTTCGAGTGTCACAGTAATGCGCAACCCCTTTCTTCTTAATATAAATTTTCGTAATCGGTTTTTTTGCAACAAAAAAACCTCTCCGATAAGAAGAAGTTACGTATATATCTTCGTCTTATCTCCCAGAACAAATATGTTCTGCTGGAATTAGCACCTGCATCGCGGTTGCTGGGTTTCATCGGGCCAGTCCCTCCACCTCTCTGGATAAGAAAATATTCACTTAAAACCTACTATACGTAATTTCACTTTAATTGTCAAACAAATATAACAAATTATATTTTTTTCCTTACTGTTCATACTATATATATATGAGTATTCAAGGAGGAGTATGAAATGCATCAAAATGCTCGCGGATATGTACAAGATTCTTTTCAATCGTTACAAGAAGCAAAACATTGTTTAGAAGAAGCACTACAGACTGTTGAAAAAGATTTTAATCGTGCTCGTATTGAGCAATCCCTTTATGCGATCGAACAAGCTATTCAACGCTGCGATTACACCGTTCACATTTTAGAACAAGATTGAAAAAACTTCCCATCAATTGATGGGAAGTTTTTTCAAATGGCATACTTCATAATTATTGCCGTTATGATTAAAAAATATACAGAATTAACAATTTCTAAAATCCCTACTTTTATAATTGAAATTTTTTTGCCATACAATATAATTGCTCGAATGACACTTGGTATAAAAATAAGAGAACACCACGGATTGATAGCAAATACGATGATCGTTAACACGATATGATAACCCCAAGATATAAAACGATACTTCGGATTATTTTTCTCACGAATCATCGTTTTCACATAAAACGTACTTCCTAAAAAATATAAAAATGAAATAAGCGCAATAAATACTGCTGTTTTATCTAGAAGCTTCATTGAAAAATAATAACTAACTAAACCACCTATACAGAAAACAATAATTGCACTAATGTCATTTAGTAATGCTCTTTCATTCTTTTGACGAGCGTAATACATATTTACTATAAATAAGGGAATCATTACCACTACGAATAAAAGAATGCGCCATTCATATAATAGAGAAATCATCCCAAATACGAAAGCGATGATAAAATATACAATTGAAGCATGTAAATACTCTTTTTTTCGTTTTTGTTTTATGTACATAAGAAATGGATACGTAGCTAAATAGATAAAGAACCAAGCTAAAAACAATGGGATATGATACATAGTAGGTTTCCCAAGAATAACACTTAATAGAAATGGTATAACAAGCATGGCCCATGCACCATGTTGCTTCGGAATAACTAACTTCATTAACTATACACCTCCCTTTTGAAAATAGTTCTCACCTATTATTATACAAATAATTTTATATAATAGCCGACGTATATTGAATCGATTTTTTGACAAATAAAAAATGCTCCTTACAATATGTAAGAAGCATGAAAGAGGCAAACGAATATGTAAGTCGCGACCCTACCTTATATGAGTATGCTTTTCTATGCCATGTTATGCTTATCTAATATGCCGTATTTCCTTTTAAATCTTGTAAGAATCGTAATCCAAGAAGTACTAAATAATAGTAAGAACATAACATTCGAAATCGCATGGCTCAAATCGAAATAAAAACTTGCTATATAATATGAAATGACAGCTTCCCACGTTGCTTCACGTATAAAACCAAGAAGCCCCCAGAAATTCATGATCCAGCCAAATAAAAAGCCCACGAAGAACCCATATAATAGTCTCCCCCATAACTTTTTCATTAAAAATGTATTGCGAAGTAAGCCTGCTATAAAACCAATCATACCCCATGAAAACATTTGCCACGGTGTCCACGGACCTTGTCCTAAAAAAATGTTAGATACGATGGCCGCTGTTGCCCCGATCATAAATCCAGTTTCGCTTCCAAACACAATTGCAGAAACGATAATTACAAAAGAAGTCGGTTGTACACTCGGTAAAATAGAAAATGGTACGCGGCTAACTGCTGCAATTGCCGCTAATACGGCAACGAGAACAATTTCACGTGAAACAAATGCCTTCCTTTCAAAACGGATATAGAAAGGTAACATAATAACAACTAATAAAAACAAACTACTTAACAGGTAATAACCGTCCATGATAAGTGTAGTAAAGAGTAATGTGCCTATTATTACTGCAAAAATACATATTATGAATGCAACATATCGTTTGGACACGCTTCGTACACATCCTCCCACGTTAATGCATATGGCAATTCTTTACGAATGAATCGGTTAATAGATGTTGTATAAAAGAAGTTACCACTAAAAAATTCTTTCGGTGCATCATTCATAATAACTGCTCCGTCAAATAACATCATACATTGATCCACGTATTTCGCTGCAAACTCAATATCATGCGTTGCCATTACAATTGTTGTCCCTTCTTTTTGCAACTTTCTAAATAGCTCTCCTACTCTTTCTTTCTTCCATGGATCTAGTCCTTTTGTCGGTTCGTCCAGTAATAATAACGCCGGCTTTGATAATAACGTTGTACATAATGCAAGTAGTTGTTGCTCTCCTCCGCTACAATCATGCGGATGGCGTTCTTTAAGCGAGTACAACCAAAACTGTTTTAGCGTATCTTCTGCAATTTCTTTTCCTTGTTCTCCGTATAATTCACGTGCACGTTCATACACCTCATCCCACACTGTATCAAATGTAAAATGATAATACGGATGCTGCGATACATACCCGATCCTTTTAAATCGTTCTTTCGAATCAATTTTATGTATCACTTTCCCATTCCACTTTACTTTCCCTCTTCTCGCTTTTTGTAATCCAGCTAAAATCGTTAACAGTGTAGACTTACCCGTACCATTTTTCCCAACAAGAGCCACCCATTTCCCTTTTTCAATCGAAACTGTTAAATCTCGTAAAATAAGCGTACTGTTTTTTTCATATTGAAAAGAAATATGCTCTGCATGTAAAATGACTTCTTGCTTTTCACTTTGTGCTACTGGCTCGTTTACATATGACATCACTGAAAAATCATTCATCTTCATTTGTGCTTCTCGCACTGTAAACGGAATATCTTTCGCATTCCACTCTAAAAACAATCTTGGAATTTGCGGAATAAACGGACGAAACTTTTCAACTTCCCACATATTCGCTATAACCATTTTAGGACTACCATCATACACGATTCGGCCGTTATTCATACAAATAACGCGCGTTGCGAGCGGAATTACTTCATCTAAACGATGTTCACTTAAAACGATCGTAATGCCAAGTTCTTCATTAATACGTTTTAACAATCCTAAAAACTCTTTCGCAGCAATTGGATCTAACTGCGCTGTTGGTTCATCTAGTAATAATAATTTCGGCTGCATAACTAATACTGCCGCTAAATTGACAAGTTGCTTCTGCCCACCAGATAACGTATGAACAGATTGATGCAATAAATCTTGAAACCCTAAGAAACTAATAAGTTCAGCTATTCTCTTTTGAATAATATGAGATGGTAACCCGATATTTTCTAAAGAAAATGCTAATTCTTGAATTACTGTATCCATTACGAGCTGGTTTTCTGGATTTTGAAATACCATGCCAATTTCTTGGGCAGATAACAAATCCGGTACATTTTCTAATAAAGTACCATCATAATATGTATCTCCAGTACGCTTACCGATTGGAAGTAATTCCTTTTTAAAATGTTTTAATAAAGTCGTCTTCCCAGAACCAGAACCGCCAGCAAGTGTAATAAACTCTCCTTTTTGAATAGAAAGAGAAATATGCTGTAACGCTTTTTCGTTTTCATCAGTATATACAAATGATAAATTGTTTATTTCTGCATGCGCCACCATATCCATTCCCTTCCTTCCATTATGATTGGTAAACTAATAAACATCGTTAATACGACAAACATCATCCCATCGTATTGCTGAAAGAAAATAGATTCGACTTTCGGATAAATGATTAACTTTCCTCCGCCATACGTACTACATATAATAGCAATTATAAATAGAATACTTAAATAGCTGAGCGTATACCAATCGCGTCTTTCCATTCTATACCGAATATATGTCGTACGCTTCGTTACACCAAATCCACGAGCTTGCATAGAATCTGCCGTTTGCAGTGCATCTTCCAATGAACAAATTAATAATACTTGCAGCAATTGCATACCACTTTTCACGCGTTCAACAATGGAACCTGCATCTACTTGTACACCTTTCGTTTTTTGGACGAGTGTTATTTTCTGTAATCGTCTCATAAACAAAGGAACAAATCTCACTGTAATCATCGTTAACAATGCTACTTTCGGTGAAATTCTAGAAAATAAATATAAAAATTTATGGCTTGAAATAATATCATTATACGAAGCAAACATAAACATAATCGCAACTAATAATAACCCCATTACTAGTCCAAACATAATTGCCTCAAGCTTAATACGACTATCACCTAACCAAAATAATGTAGTTCGGCCTCTATGCGTGAATAACGAATTAAATAAAATGACCATAAAAAAGAAAACGATTGTACTCGGTAACATCTTTCTTATCTTTTCGCTATTCCCTTGCATCACATTTAAAATAATAATTAATAGTATTGCCCCAATTAAAAAAAGAGGATGAAGACACATCATACATAGTATCATCACCCCAATATAATAGAAAAAATTCACAAAAGGATGTAAAGAAGAAAAACTTATTTTCATAGTCCTTTACCGAATCCCTTTCTTATTTTAATACAAACACCCACTCAATCTTATCTCCTGGCTTTACTTTTACTACACCTGCACTATAGTTTGGAAAAGCACCGTTCACACGATATTTCCAGCCACTAGTATTAGTAATATCTTTCTCATATAAATCATTAATACCTTTTACATAAATATCACCTTTAGAGCCCATCACATCAAGCTCTAATCCTGTGTTCTTTAGCACATTATAGACCGTGTCACCTTCTTGTACATCAACCTTTTTCGCGCCTAATATGTATCCTTCATGTCCTTTTACGGAAATAGTAACTTGTTTTGCTTTAGGTTCTGGTACTGGATCTGGTTTTTTCGGTTCAGGAGTTGGTACTGTTGGAGTCGGTATCGTTTTCTCCTCTTTATTCGGATCAACTTTTTGCTCCTGCTTCGGTGTTTCTTTCGGCTGATTTACAACCTTCGCTTCTTCTTTTACTTCTTGTACTTTCGGTTGCTGTTGTTTTTCTTCTTGTGCTTTTTGCTGTTCTGGTTGCTTATTTACAGCTGGTTGTTCTTTCGGTTGTTCTTTCGGTTGTTCCTGTTGTTTCTCTTCTTTCTTTACTTCTGGCTGCGCCTGCGGCTTTTCTTCTACTTTTTGTTCTTGTTTCTCTTTCTGCTCTTCTTGCTTATTTTGCTCTTGTTCAGCTTGTTTTTCCTCCGGTTTTTCTTCCGGTTTCGCTTCATCTTTTTGCTCTTCTTGTTTTGCTACTTCTTCTTGCTTTGGTTCTACTTTCTTCTCAGGCTTTACAGCTACCTCTTCACATCCGGCAAGTAGTCCAAGTGAAAGCAGTAAAGAAATAATCCATTTCATCTTACTCATATGTTGTCTCTCACCTTTCATAATAAAATTAGGAGCAAATGATTGCTCCTAATTTTTGTTAAGCTGCTTTACGTCTCCATAATACATATGCAGAAGCAATACATAATACACCCATACCTACTTCTGTAGCTGCACTATGAGAAGATGTTCCTGTTTTCGGTAGCATGCTACCGTTTCCAGACTTTTTATTTTTAACCGGTTCATTATCGACAACAACTTTTAAATTGTCACCTTTTGTTTCTTTTTGTACTTGTTTTTGTTCTTCCGGTTCTTCTGTAACTTCTTTATCTACTACATTATTCTCCGGTTCAACAATCTTTTCTGGCTGTTCAATTGGTTTCGGTTTAATTACTTCATCAATGACTACATTCGACCAATCATAAATAGATTTCCCAAGTTCTTTAAACTGAATTAAAGCTAATAATGCTTGCTCTGTCGCCATTCCGCTACCATTTTGATCACCTGGTAACCATTTGAATTCACCATTTGGAAGTTGATATGATAATAGATTTTGCACTGCCTTATGTAGACGGTTTTGATCTACATCTTTCACAAGTGATAATCCAATAATTGCTTGTGCAGCACTATTAGAATTTTCTTGTCCATCAGCAGAGAAACCACCATTTTCTAGTTGTTCATTATATAAGTATGCAACAGCTTTTTGCACAGCTGGTTTCACATCTGCTCGGTCTTGATAAGGAGCTAACGCTGATAAAACCATACCTGTTACATCAACACTACTAGCACTATCTTTACTGCTTGCACTATCGTAAGTCCAGCCGCCATCCGTATGTTGCGCGTTTATAAGTGCCTCTACTAAAGCAACTCGATTCCATTTTGAATTTACTGGAACTTCATATTTCTTCGTATCAAATGCAAGTAAAGCAAATGTATAACCTGTAACAGAATTTACTTTATCTGATTCGTACAATTTTTGAACTAAATTATGTTCGCCTACCATTTTCGGGTCTGCATTCATTGCATTCATCATAATAATCGTTCTAGCTAAATCTGTCGCTGAAAAACGATTAATGCGCTTTTCTACTTTTTCAGTTACTGCCTTAACATAATTTAATTTTGCCTCAATTGGCACATTCTTTCCAGAACGAGAAAGGCCTAATGCTACCCAATCACTTTCAATTCCATCTTGTAACATCTTTTCAGATGTCTTAGAGATTGCTTCATTTACTTGTGCTGCTGGCACTTGAATGTTCTCTTGTTTTGGTTGTTCTGGTTTTTCTGGTTTTGGATCATCCGTCTCTGGTTCTTCTGGCTTTTCTTGTTTTGGATCATCTGTTTTTGGTTCTTCTGGCTTTTCTTGTTTTGGATCATCTGTTTTTGGTTCTTCTGGTTTTTCTTGTTTTGGATCATCTGTCTTTGGTTCTTCTACCGTTTTACAAGTACCAAATTTATCTAATGTTTGTTGTAATGTTTCTTGACTCATATTGCTCCAGTCTGAAACAAAGCGAAAAACAACAACATCTCCAGATTTTAATTTATAACTATCCGCTCCAACTTCTGCAGATTTATCATTTACATCATACAGCCAGCCACTTGTAGCCCCGGCCATTAGCCCATCAATGCCTTTTACATACGTTCCAAACGACATCGTTTCAGCTTCTACTTTGTCCCCCATGACTTTTTGCAGCAAACTTAAAGCTGTTTCCCCATCTTTAATTTGCTCTTCTTTCGGACATAACATAATGCCTTTTTGTGATTCACCAATAATTGCAAGTTTTGCTGTATTTCCTTCAGCAAACGTAATATGTACTGTATTCGCAAAAGAAACAAATACAAGTGTAACTGCCATTAACGACGTAAGCAGCCATTTTTTAAAGATTGCCATCCCAAAATTTCCTCCCTTACTACTATTCACACAAAAAAAGGCCCTTCAAGGGCGTGCAATTGACACTCTTTTTTTGTAAGTGTCGAACAAACTGTGCAACACCTCCTACCCGCATCATTCGCGGCTATATTTGTATAGGAAAAATAATTTTGTTCATGAACGTATCATTGTGATAACATTCACTTTTCTAGGCACAACTTACTTCCATTTAAGTTATCGTAAAACGATAAACCTATACATTCTGTTAATTTTAAATTTCTGTATTATTTTACTATTGACAAAGAATTTTGTCCATGATTTATCGGATTTATTTTCTAAGAATAGTAACTTACTAACCTTTAACGATGCAAACTCTTTTCACTAATAATGACGCCATCTTCATCCACATACACATATTCATTCGGCTTCCATTCTACTCCTCCAAATTGCAATGAAATATCACGCTCTCCTTTTCCTTCTTTTACACTTCTATTTGGCATCGTCCCTAACGCTAAAATACCAATATTAATGTTTTTTAGTTCACTAGAGTCACGAACATATCCATTTACAATAATACCTGCCAGCTTTCTTTCCTCCGCAATAGCTGCCAAATTATCACCAAGTAACGCACAATTCGTAGATGCTCCGCCATCAACAACTAATACCGTTCCTTCTGGTAATGTTTGCAATCCTTCTTTCACTAACACATTATCATCCTTCACTTTTACCGTTGCAATTTTTCCGTAAAATTTTTCTTTCTTCCCAAAAGACCGAAAAGACTGGCGACATATTTGTAATTCATTCTCAAACTCATCACATAGATCCGTAGTTTTCCACATCTTTTTTCCCTCTTTTCCTTTTCCTTTTACTTTTACTTTTACTTTCTATTTAACATATTCTTGGATTATTTTCGTTTCCCTGTCTAATGTTGCAATAATTTGTATGTGCGGGAATAGGACAGAAAAACTATTGCCATAGGGAGCCACCTTTATTATAATCTATTCCACAGGTAAATTTCAGAATATTAAAAATTAACCAAGTGAAAAAGGAGGAGTTTTATGCAATTACAAACCGAGGCAAAAAAACAGCCTAGTAAACGAAAATTTAAAATGCCTGACGCGTACGTACTACTATTTTTTATTGCCTTACTTTGTGCAATAGCTACATATTTCGTTCCTGCTGGAGAATTTAAAAGAGTGACAAACGGGACTGTTACAACGACAATACCAGGAAGTTACCATTCTGTTCCGCAATCACCGGTAGGGTTTGTTTCTTTTTTTACCGCTATTGAAAAAGGAATGACACTTGCTGCTCCTATCATCTTCTTAATTTTATTTACAGGCGGTGCCATTGCAATTCTTGAAAAAACAGGTGCCCTTGACGGTCTAATCTATCATGTTATTAACAAATTTCGGAATCAGCAATTACTTTTCATTTGTATAGTCGCAGCCCTCTTTTCTATTCTCGGAACGACTGGCATTATCGTTAACTCAGTTATCGGCTTTATCCCGATTGGCATCATCGTTGCACGCACATTAAAATGGGACGCTATCGTTGGTGTAGCAATTATTTATTTAGGCACTTATGCTGGTTTTAATGCTACTATTTTATCCCCTTCACCTTTAGGTATTTCACAAAAAATCGCAGAACTTCCGATGTTTTCGGGAATTGGTTTACGCACAGCAATCTATATATCTTTTTTACTTGCTACCATTCTATATATTAATTGGTATATAAAACGCTTGAAAAAATCGAATAAAGGAAGCATTCTCGGCGATAACTGGTTTCCAAGTAATGCTCTTTCAAGCGGGAAAGAAACAGAGAAAACAGAAGTTCCTTGGACAATACGTCATAAACTAATTTTACTCGTTTCAGCTTTATCGTTAATTGCATTTTTAATCGGCGCATTTCGTTTACATTGGACAGACGCAGAAATGACCGCTACTTTTATTTTCATAGCAATTACAGCGGGAATAATAGGTGGCATGAAAGCAAACGATATCGCTTCTACTTTTCTAGCAGGCTGCCAAAATCTCATATACGGTGCTTTGATCGTCGGAATGGCTCGTTGTATTTCAGTCATTTTAGAACAAGGTAAATTACTTGATACAATCGTTAACCAACTCGCACAGTCTCTCGAAGGACAAAGCCCAGCATTTGGCGTTATCGGTATGTATGTAAGTAGTGCCGCATTACATTTCCTTATTTCATCCGGAACAGGTGAATCTGTTATTTTCATTCCAATATTAGCTCCATTAGCTGATTTCATGCACATTACACGCCAAGTTACAGTACAAGCTGTTATGCTCGGCGAAGGTGTAGTGAACTGCTTAAATCCAACTTCCGGTGTTTTAATGGGTGTTCTCGCTGCGAGCGGCATTTCTTACGGAAAATGGATTCGATTTATGGCTCCTCTTGCGTTCATTTGGTTTATCATTGGACTTATTTTTCTTATTGTTGGCGTGAATATTGAGTGGGGACCTTATTAAATACTTAACTTGATAAAATATCTATCCTATTCTCCTCTCCAATCCTATAAAAATCATTTATTCCAGTATAGATATAAAAAGGGATTGATCATAATGATCAATCCCTTCTATCCAAATAGAATGCCTTTAAAAATCTAGTTCCAAATTTTATTTACCCATTCCGGATGATCAATAAAAGGATTACGATTATGTTGATATTTCGTAAAAATCACTTCATTACGCTTTCGTTCTAAATCATCTACCGGGTCTTGTTCATTCCATTTTAGTAAAACGGATAGTTTGCCCATGTATGGATCTTTATTGTTATTCACCTTTTCATTTAATTCTAAGTTTATTTCGCTGTTGTCACCTTCGTAACGAACAGCCATGTAAAATAGCATTCTAGCGATATCTCCTTTTACACTATCACGAGGTTCCCAAGAATCACTATCGTATTTACATTCTGTCGCTTCCGAATGATTCACACCACCATTATCAAAATCCAGATTTCCACGTGAGCTATTTACAGATACATCCGTCGCTCTTAAATGATGCAAATCTGTTCCAGGTCCTGCAGTCGTTCCAAAATCACCGTGAGATTTTGCCCAAACATGCTCTCGATTCCAGTTATCAACTCCTGAACCATTCGTAAGTTTCCCTTGCGAACGCCCAGTATATAAGAGTATCACATTGTTTTTATTATTTGGATCTTCATCAGTATCCCTTAGTGCTTCCCAAACCGCACTGTATGATAACTTTGTATGATCATCAATAATATTATGAAGTTCCTTCTTTAATTCTAAACCCGTCTTTCCTATTGCATTATTATAATATGTATCGTCATAGCTTTTTACAGTAATCTCTTGTGGTGATGCAGAAGCTACTTCACCGTGTATGATATCTGTGAATGATAGAGATGCAGAACCTAAAATAAAAAATGAAGATAGTGTAACCATAGCAATCTTTGTATTTCGAAACTTCATATACCCATTTCCCCTTTAAAATATAATTTGAAGCTATTCACTAAAAAATGCTTTCTAACCCCCCGAAAACTTTTAGAAGCCCATACCCCTTTTCTTTTTATTTAATACAGGACTCTATTGAGTCTGTATCACTTCTAAACTTTTTGTTTATTCACATTCCAAACAATTTCACTTTTAACAAGGAATACCCTTCTCTTATAAAGATTATTAAAATATTCTTTACAATTTAAAAGTAGTTTAATATTAACTTATAAATTTTAATTTATTTATGCAATAATACATATTTGATAATTTGTTCAAATGCATTTAAAGAAAACTGTGCACAAATATATAGAATTTAATATAGAAATTAAAAATCGGATGCTAATACGAATTCTTTTCTCTACAAATAAAAAAGGAATGTGTTTCACACATCCCTTTTTTTCATTCCCATTTGTAAAAAGATCCTATATCCCTTCAAATCTCACTATTTATTTCGTTATCTCACCAAACTGCGCTCTCGTCACTTTCGCTAAGTCATCCACTTTAAGCTCAATTTGTATACCAATTTTCCCGCCGCTTACTATCATCGTTTCAAGCGATTGAGCATTTTCATCAATACATGTAGAAAATAATTTCTTCATTCCGACTGGTGAACAACCACCGCGAATATACCCTGACACTTTCGTAATATCTTTTACAGCAATCATTTCAATTTTCTTTTCACCGACTGCTTTTGCCGCTGCTTTTAAATTCAGTTCTTCATCTACCGGGATGATAAAAACATGATGATTTTTACTATTCCCTTGAGCAATTAACGTTTTATATACTTCTCTCACTTCTCGTCCAATTTTCTCGGCTACTGATACGCCATCAATTTTCCCATCGTCTGGATCATATGACATCATCGAATATTCAATTTTTTCTTTATCTAATATTCGCATCGCATTTGTTTTATCTTTTTTCATGAGCTTCTCCTTAAAAAGTTATTTCATAACATTAAGTTTTCTTTTATTATACACCCTTTTCTGTTTCTCCTGCATAACTTCACATTTTTGTAGATATATGTAAGCATCATCCTACTAGGATTTTATTTCTCATTAAATTCAAACTCACATAAAGAAAACCGAAATGGAGCCTTCAAATGAAAGGCTCCATTTCGGTTTTCTATTTAACGTCCAAACTCTTTATTAAATATTTTATCCCTACCTGTAATGACCTCTGGACCTACTGCATTAATAGCTGTTACTAAAATATGTTCTCCTCCAATAGGTCCACCGACCCTCGTTTCAAATCCAAAAGTCCCACCAGCATGCCCCCAATACGATTGCCCTTCTGGTGTTTTCTCTTCATAAACTCCCAGTCCAACCTTACCTATAGGTGAATCTACTGTTGTAAACATCTGATTCATTAGCTCTTGATTTAAGAGCTGCCCACCTAACAGTGCACTGAAGAATGTAGTCAAATCTTTCACTGTTGAAACCATATCTCCAGCTGCATTTGCCCATGACTGATTAATTTCTGTCAAATCATATAAACGACCTGATCTATCCATATTATATCCATTAGCATGCTTACCCGGTATGTGCGAACTTGCTTCCATTACGAATGTCTCTTTTAACCCGAGGGGTTCAATGAATCTTTTTCTAATTTGCTCCGCATACGTATCTCCTGTTACCTTCCGAATAATTTCCCCGGCTATAACAGTATTTGTGTTCGAATAGTCCCAGCCCTCCCCTGGTGCAAATACAGGCGGCTTTGCAAGTGCTAAACTTATAAGCTCATCGGTACTATAATAACGAAATGGGTTTTGAGGCAATGTAATATCTCTCATATCTAAATCTGTATATGCTGCAATCCCACTTGTATGGTTTAATAACTGACGAATTGTGATTTTACTCCCATCATATCCGTTACCCTGCACAACTCCCGGCAACCATTTCTCAACTGTATCCTCAAGGTTTAATTGTTTTTCTTCAGCCAATTGCAGTACAACAGAAGCAGTGAATGTCTTCGTTATGCTTCCTATACGGAACGAAAAATTCGGTTCTACAGGGCGTGGCATCTCGTAACTAGCTGTTCCGGTAGCGTACGACCAACGCTTTCCATCCTTTAATCCACCAGCTATAACACTTGGAATTTTTTTATTCGTTACTACTTGATCCATTACACTTTGCACTTCTTCTCGATGTTTACTTTTCTTTTCCTTATCAGTAGGTTCCTTTTTTGATTTTGCCGCAAATTCTGAAGCTAAAATATTATTAATCTGTTTCTCTGCCCCTAATACATTAATATTTATCGAAATAACATGTTGACCATCTTTCGTTCCACCAGCAAAGTTAGTAAAACCAGGAATACCACCACCATGTCCCCATACTTCAGTACCATCTGGTAATTTTGTTGCGTGAATACCAAGCCCGTACTTTCCTAATGGGGTATCTACTGTGTTAGTCACCATCTCCTTCTGCATTTCCGGTGTCAGTAATTTCCCACCTAATAAGGCACGGAAAAACGTTGTCATATCTTCTCCTGTCGAAATCATTTCACCACTAGCATTAGCAAACGATGGATTAAACAAAGTAATATCTACTAATTTATCTCCCGTATTTAAATAGCCACGTGCATTTTTTTTCGGAATGTCCATTGAGCTTCCAGGAAGAACTGTTTCTTTTAAACTAAGAGGTTCCATAATTCGTTTCTTTATTTGCTCAGCATACGATTCTCCGGTTACCTTCTGAATAATTAATCCTATAATAACCATGTTTGTATTCGAGTATGACCAGCCTTTTACTGGTTCTAATTGTAGGGCACGAGAAATTAATTGTTCCGCTGTATAATTCTCGCTTGGATTCTCTATTAAATTCTCTTTAAGATCTAGAGTCAAGTAATCAGCAATTCCGCTTGTATGATTTAATAGTTGGCGAATCGTAATTTTGCTGCCATCATAGCCTTTCCCTTTTATAAGTCCCGGCAACCATTTCTCTACCGTATCATCAAGACTTAACTTCTTTTCACCCGCAAGCTGCAATACTACTGTAGCTACAAAGGTCTTCGTTGTGCTCCCAATTCTAAAAGCAGAATCAGCATCTACTTTATGATTTCTCTCAATATTACCTTCACCAGAAGCATACGCCCAACTTGCCTCTCCATTTTTCACAGTAACAATAACTCCCGGAACATTCTTTGCATCGGCAGCTTTATCGATAACTTGTTCAATTGATGTCCTTTTGTTTACCGCATTTACGTTTTCGTAAGAAGGTATCGCTAACGCTCCAACCAATATTGCCCCTGTTAAAGTAAGGGCTGTTCCTTTTTTTAAGATAAATGACTTCATTATGCATCGCTCCTATTATTTTATATTTTTCTGTTGCCTCACTCCCTCACCTTAACTTCAATATCGTTAAATAACATAGTGACAAAACGCTTTAATTTACTTATTACGCTTTATGCAACTATGTCATATAAAACATGTGACAAACTGTCAACTGCTTCATATGACATACTTTGTTGACTGTCTTTCTATTGACGATTTCAGAGATATGTTACATGATGAATCTGAATCATTGATAATTAATCTTAAAATACAAGTAGGTGCTTAATTTATGTTCTCATTCACAAAAAAATGGATTTGGTATGACTGGATATTTGTGCTCATACGAACATTTTGGCTAACTGTTATCATCAGCGCTAATTTTATGTTTCCAACATCCATCCATACATCAAGTATGATTGTACTTTCTCTCACTTTTGTCGTTTACCTTGTACCATTAATTATTCGATATAAGAAAACACAATGGTACCCTGCATTCGATATTCTCACTGCAGGTTGTTTTTATCTTTACTTAGCATCCGTAGCTCCAAATTTACTTTGGTCTTTCATTTTACTCGTAATCATTATTGGACTATGTAGTAATCAAAAAAATTATATATGGAGCGGTATTTTTTGTGGATTTGTTTTTCCACTATTGAATGCTTGGATTGCCAACCGACCGCCATATGAACTAATCGTTAGTTGTAGTCTCGGTTTTGCCATTGGCATTTCTTTTAATATATTAATTCAGTATCATAAGCAATCTCGAATCATTGAAGAGCAAAAACTACTATTAGAACAACATATTAAAAGGATTGAAGAGCTTACTTTAATAGAAGAGCGTAATCGACTGTCACATGAACTACATGACACAATTGGTCATACACTTACTTCTCTCATCGCTGGTGTCACATCACTAAAATCATCAGTACCTGATTCACAGTTTGAACGAATTGATTCGCTTATCAGCATTGCTCAGCACTGTCTAAATGACATTCGAAAGCATCTACACGAACTATCTCATAATCCACTTAGTAATTCATTAAGTGAATCACTACAACAATTAACAGAAGAATTTATGAAATCTACAGGTACAACCGTTACATTTCGTGTGATTGGAAACGAGACTCTTGTAATGCAAAAAGTGAATTTTTGCCTATATCGTTGTCTTCAAGAGTCGTTAACAAATGCTGTTCGGCACGGTAAAGCTAGCAACATATCTGTTCAACTACATTTCGACGAACAACAACTTCGATTGCACATTGAAGATAACGGTATTGGAATGAAAGAAATTCAATTTGGCTTTGGACTCAATGGAATGAAAGAGCGACTTGAACAAGTTCAGGGGACATTATCGCTTCATTCTAATGTTGAACAAGGAACATTCATTGTTTGTAATATTCCATTGCAAACAAAATTCATACATGACATAATTCGCTTATTGGTCGTTGATGATCAGGCTCTTATTACAAATAGTTTAGAGCAAATTTTAGAACACCAAACTGATTTTATTGTTGCTGGTAAGGCGTATGATGGATCTGAGGCATTAAAATTATGTGAACAATTACAACCTGACATTGTACTAATGGACATTCAGATGCCAGAAATGAATGGTATTGAGGCTTTACTAGAAATGAAGCGACGTTGGCCTAATATAAAGATTGTTCTTATGACAACATTTGAAGATTCCTTACAAGCAGCAACTGCACTCGAACATGGAGCTGAAGGTTACATGTTGAAGTCTATTCATCTACAAGAAATGAAGGAAGCCTTGAAACTTATTTATAACGGTGGAACTTGGATTGACCAATCGGTTGCTACTCGTATTTTTGAAGAAATGAAACTTCAACGTGAGCAATTAGCGAAAATCAAATTAACTAAACAAACTTCTCCATATGGACTTACAAAACGGGAAATGGAAATTTTAGAACATCTATCAAACGGATTACGCTATAAATCCATTGCTACTAAGCTATTTTTATCTGAAGGAACAATCCGTAATTACTGCTCAAACCTCTATTCAAAGCTAGGTGTTAACAATCGTGAAGAAGCGATAAAAAAGGCACGAACAGAAAACATCTTGTAGGCAATGTGAAATGAATACATTCCGCTTCAAAACTAAAAATATTGATAATTCAAAAATCACCTGATATAATTTGGAAAAACTTATTGTTAAGGAGAGATTTCTAATGCAAAATTTTAATACTTCTTTCCAACTTCATCATCATACGTAACGCCGTGTATCCGAAGAAAAATTTTTCTTCGTGGGTACAGGGCTTTTCCTGTTGACCCACGAAGCGTTCATAAAGCTATGTGGGTATTTTTATACCCGCATAGCTTTTTTTAATTTAAAAAGGAGTGATTACAATGGAAATGAAAAATGTAAAAGGAACGAAAGATTATTTACCAGAGGAACAAATGCTGCGAAATAAAATTAAAAGAGCTTGTGAAGACACATTTGAACGATACGGATGTAAACCGTTAGAAACACCAACGTTAAATATGTATGAACTTATGTCTTACAAGTACGGCGGCGGTGATGAAATTTTAAAAGAAATATATACGCTTCAAGATCAAGGAAAACGTGAGCTTGCGTTACGATATGATTTAACCATCCCATTCGCAAAAGTTGTGGCGATGAATCCGAATATTCGCCTCCCTTTTAAACGTTATGAAATCGGGAAAGTATTTCGAGATGGCCCTATTAAACAGGGGAGATTTCGTGAGTTTATTCAATGCGATGTCGATATTGTCGGTGTTGGGTCGGTCATGGCAGAAGCGGAACTTATGAGTATGGCGTTCGAACTGTTCCGAACGTTAAACTTAGAAGTAACAATCCAATATAACAACCGAAAATTATTAAACGGTATTCTCCAGTATAGTAACATCCCTACTGAGTTAACGAGTGACGTAATTTTATCATTAGACAAAATCGAAAAGATTGGGATTGACGGTGTACGAAAAGATGTATTAGAGCGCGGTATTTCTGAAGAAATGGCTGATACGATATGTAATACCGTATTATCTTGTCTAAAGCTTACAATTGCTGACTTTAAAGAAGCTTTCAATAACCAACTCGTTACCGACGGAGTAAATGAATTACAACAATTACAGCAATATTTAATCGCCCTTGGAATAAATGAAAATGCTATATTCAATCCATTTTTAGCGCGCGGCCTTACAATGTATACAGGTACTGTATATGAAATTTTTTTAAAAGATGGCTCGATTACATCTAGCATCGGTAGCGGGGGTCGATACGATAACATTATCGGAGCATTCCGTGGTGATAATATGAACTATCCAACAGTCGGTATTTCATTCGGTTTAGACGTTATTTATACAGCACTCTCACAGAAAGAAACTATATCATCTACAGCGGATATATTTATCATCCCACTCGGGACCGAATTACAATGCTTACAAATTGCCCAGCAATTACGTTCTACCTCTTCCTTAAAAGTTGAACTTGAACTAGCAGGACGCAAATTAAAACGTGCTCTTAATTATGCCAATAAAGAAAATATCCCTTATGTGCTTATTATTGGTGAAGAGGAACTTCGTACAGAAACTGTTGTGCTACGGAATATGAAGGAAGGTAGTGAGGTGAAGGTTCCCCTTTCTTTTTTAAGTAGTTATTTATAGTACGAACCACCCTCGTTTGGGTGGTTTTTCTATTTTATAGATAACCAACAATTAGTTTACATAAAATTATTATAATCTATTAAAAACTACAAAAATACAATATCCAATTATCTATTATTTTTGGTAATATATAGCTATGAATGATTTTAGGAGGATTAACTTTGAAAACCTACATACAAGCACTAAAGTGGACTACAGGGATCTATCATCTTTTATTACTTCCTTGTTATTATGTATTTCCAAGTCTTGTTAACCTATATCGGATACCTTTACTACTATTGATTGCTTTACATATCCTTACTATTTTATTAGCTAAAAAAGCAGGCATGAATACGTCCCCTCATTATATAGGTATTATCGTTACGCTAGTTGCCTTTTTCCCTTATATAGTTATCGTTCTACATATGATAACAGCCTTTTTCCTTTTATTAGATGCGGCTTCTATGAATGCAAAAGAAGTGTATGATTCATAGCTGGATAAAATAAAACTTTAATCAGTAGAGTTTTGAATTAGGTTAGCAAATTGCAAAATCATCTCACACACCAAGCTTATTGTTAACACCCAAAAAGGATTTACTTTTTAAGTAAATCCTTTTTAAATTACTTTCCCTACTCAAGACTAATAAAAGAATATTCTGTTTTATTTTTATAAAATTCTAAATATTTACAATACAACTTAATTATCATACATTTTAGTTATGTAAAAAACTAAGTTTAAAGGAGATGAATTCATGCTTAAAAAATTGATAGTAGGTGCATTGGTAGCCATTTCATCATTAACTGGGGGATTGGCATCAGTATCAGCCAGTACCGAAAAGGATTATTCGATTACCTCTTTTGAATATGTAACTGTAGATGAAAAGACTGTAGATTCGTTTAACAAATTGGGTGCTCCATCTAAAGAAGACATAAAAATAACTTTAGTTCTACCGAAACAAAATCAAAATGGAAACTGGTTATCTTATGGATTTTCGAGCAAAGAAAGTTTAGAATCTTTTATTGAAAAAGATAAACAAAGATTGAATAATACAATCACTCCCCTTGGGGTTGGCGGGAGCGGACCTAATAGTACAGACTTCTATGAACATGCAAATAAAGGTGGCGAGTATTTTTCTCATAGCAGCGGTTTTAAAAATTTGCCTCCTAGTTGGCAAAATAGAATTTCTTCCGTAAGTACAGCATCCCCTACTGCTAGCTATTCGACAACGCTATGGGAACGTACTTCAACTGAAGGATATGGAAAAGGTGTTGTTTTTAAACACGCTGATTGGTATGGTAAAACTGTAAACTTGAATGACTTCGCAATTTCAGCAGTTGATATTAAAAAGTAAAAAACATGGAAATAAAAGGTGTCTTCACATATGGAAAACACCTTTTATTTCTACAACTCTTAACTATTATTTTTCGTATTCCTACTCTCCAAAACTTTCTCCATATTATGAGTGGCCCACTCCATCATTAATAGAATCATTGGACGTAGTGATTCACCGAGCTCAGTTAATGAATATTCTACTTTTGGCGGCACTTCACGGTATACTTCACGATGTATGATGCCATCTGCTTCAAGTTCTCTAAGCTGAAGCGTTAACATTCTTTGTGTGATATTAGGTTTTAATCTTTTTAATTCATTAAACCGCTTCGTACCATCTAATAAATGATACAAAATTACCCCTTTCCATTTTCCTCCAATGACCTCGACCATCGCTTCCACTGGACAAGAATATTTATTTAAAAATGGGTAATTTATATTATTTTCGTTTGAACAATCCATAATAAATCCCTTCCCTTACCAATAGTATCTTTTTTGATACTATACCACATAAATGTGCGTACTTGTTTCTATGTTACTTTAAAAATATAATTTACTTACAAAATACATTAATGAAAAGAGGTACTTTTATGACAAATACAAAAGAAATTACAAAAGAGAAAATTATGGAGGCTTTTCATTTCAGACATGCATGTAAAGAGTTCGATCCTATGCACAAAATTTCAGAAGAGGATTTTAAATTTATTTTAGAAACAGGCAGATTATCTCCTTCTTCTTTTGGATATGAACCTTGGAAATTTATTGTCGTACAAAATAAAGAAGTAAGAGAGAAACTACAACCGTATTCATGGGGTGCTGGTGGGCAACTCGCAACAGCAAGTCACTTTGTCATTGTTCTTTCAAGAAACATTAAAGATATGCATTATGATGCAGAGTATATTAAATATATGATGAACGATATTGTTGGATTACCTGAAGACACGCAAAAAATTAGATATGAATTCTTCAAAAAGTTTCAGGAATCAGATTTCAACTTGTTACAATCCGATCGTGCTGTATTTGATTGGGCATCAAAGCAAACCTATATTGCTTTAGGTAATATGATGACGAGTGCAGCTCAAATTGGCATTGATTCTTGTCCAATAGAAGGATTCGATAAAGAGAAAGTAGATTCTTTACTTCGTCAAGAAGGCATTATAAAAGACGATAATCTTGAAGTGTCTGTTATGGTTGCCTTTGGTTACCGTAAAGAAGATCCAAAGCGTGATAAAACAAGACAGACTATGGATACAATTGTTGAATGGATTTAATAATATAGCACGCAATAAATAATGCTCCTCATTGCTGGATACTCATACGAAAGAAGTAGAATTTGATTTTTCTTATGTATGAAATTGATTTTTCATGGAAAGATATATTAGTATGTATGCAGTTTAAATACTCTATTTATTAGAGTCGAACAGGAGGAGAATGAATATGTCTGATATTGAAGTTGGCGAAGTGTTTACTCTTAGCGATGAGAATGATGAGGATCAGGAAGTAGAAGTACTTGGAGCGATGGATGTCGAAGGCGCTGAATATATTGCGGTTGCCTTTGTAGAAGACATTCAAACAGAATCTGAGGATGACATTGATATTTTCTTTTTAAAAGTAGAAGAAGATAATGAGTTTTCATACATTGAAAACGATGAAGAATTTGATAAAGTATCTGCTGCTTTTGATAAAATTTTAGATGAGCAAGAGCAAGAATAATATGAATGAAAAACACGAGGGCGGATGCATATCCGCCCTCTTTTTATTCATTACTCATCCAGAGATTCATGCAGCAATTCCAGTACATCTTTCATCGCAAAAGGACCGTCTTTTTTCACATGCTCAGCAAATTCAGCAACGAGACGTAATGTTCTTACACTTTCAATCGGATGCTCTCCTGACGCACTTTCAGCAGAAAGCATAACAGCATTTGTCCCGTCTAGTACAGCTTGAAACACATCCGTCACCTCAGCCCTTGTTGGAATAGAATGATCTACCATAGATTGCAGCATTTGTGTCGCAGTAATTACATATGTATTCGTTCGATTACATTCCTGAATCATCATTTTCTGCAAGAGCGGAATAAATTGGAACGGCAACTCTACTCCTAAATCTCCCCTTGCAATCATAATTCCGTCTGCTTCTTTACATATATCTTGAAAATTCTCGATTGCTTCCATCGTTTCTATTTTTGCAATTAAATTAGGAGCAGTTGCTTTATGCTCTTTTATAAAATCCCTTATTTCTTTTATATGGCTAGGTTTTCTCACAAAAGAACATGCAATAAAATCAACACCCTCTTCTAAAAGAAACTGAATATCTTTTTTATCTTTCTCTGTAATAGCTGGTAAACTAACGATTGCCCCTGGTAAGTTCACCCCTTTATGAGATGAGATATTACCACCTGTTTTCACCTTTGTTTCTATTTTATCCGTACTTACCTTTTCAACGATTAACTCAACTTCTCCATCATTCATTAAAATTCTACTGCCAACTTTCACATCATTCGTGATTCCTTCATAATCAACACTTGCTTCCCTATTACTCCCTGTAACTGGTTGCGTATGTAACATAAAAGAATTTTCCGCCTGAAGTGTAATTTGTTCTCCTTTTACTTCACCTAACCTTATTTTAGGACCTTGTACATCGCCTAAAATTTTAATAGAATCGTCTAACGATTTAACTAAACGAATGATATCTTTATGACTTTCATGCGTACCATGTGATAAATTCAACCGAACTATTTTCATACCATTGCTTATTAACTGCGCTAACATTTCTTTATTATTACTTGCTGGCCCAATTGTACAAACTCGATCAATTGTCATATTTCCACCATCCTTTTTCGTTAGGATTCCCATAAACTTTAATTACACTCTCAACATAAAAAAGCCTACTCCCACAAGTAGGCTTTTGAAACTACGAAAGTTTCGTTAATAACTGATTTAAATCTTTTTTCGTTTTCGTCGTTAATGACTTCATTTTAGTAATATCTATCTTTTCTTTCTCCGCTCCTACAATTAATGGATACATACTTTGTCCAATTGTTTTATATTCAGCTGGGTGTGATGTTTCTAACTCTTTCTCGATTACATCCCACTTTGCATTAATTTGTTTTCCAAGTTTATTTACTGTTTCTAATTTCGGATTAGCAGCTAACTGCTTATCTAAGCTATCAACTAATGCAGCAACTTCTTTAACACTCGTTTTCACAGCTACACTTTTCTTCGGATCTTTCGTTGTTTTTCCGTCTGAATTTGTACTTGTACTTTGATCTGTTGTTTTCCCGCTAGTCGTTTGATCATTTGTTTTTCCTGTCGTCTCTTTTTCTTTTGTTTTTACATTCTCGTTTTGAGTTGACGTTTTACCGTTACTTTCTGTTCCTGATGATTCTTTCGTACTTTTTGCATCTTTATCTGTTTTTTCGTTTGAAGAAGTATTTGTTTCTTTGTCAGTATCTTTTGTTGTTTTTGACGCTTCATCTGCACTTGTCGTTTTTGATTCTCCTTCATTTTGCGCTGTTACTTGCTCCTTCTTTTCTGTCTCTTTATCTGCTGAAGGACTACAAGCTGCCATAGTAAGCATTGTACCAATTGTTATCGACGCGATAGCGACCTTTTTCATTTTCATATAAATCCCCCTATGTTTACTTTATTTATCCTCCCCTTTACGATTCGATTTCCTCTTAAAAAATCCCTTTTCATACGAATTACCATCTTTCCGACAGTAATCTTCATAATAATACGTACAAAAACTGATAAACCAATTTGAATATTCGAGTTTCTTCTACTTCATTTTTCTTCTCTGTAGTAAAAGAAAAAGAGTATATTGTCACATGAAGAATTACTATCTTCATATGACGATATACTCCCCTATCAAATTTTTATCTTTCTTGACATTTTATTTATACAAAAAAAATAAAATTTTCTTTCATTTTTTGTTTCTTAACATTTGTTAACATAATATATTTATGAGTAACCACCATTCGAATGAATGACTTGCCCAGTAATCCATTTTGCCTCTTCACTTACTAAAAAAGATATTAAGCGCGCAGCATCCACTGGTTCTCCTACTTTACCTTGCGGGAACTTCCATACTAAATGATGCTTCAGCTCCTCTGTAATCCATCCTGTATTCGTCGGTCCTGGATCAACAGCATTCACTGTAATCCCCTTCTCCATCGCAACTGGTGCTAATGATTTTGTAAATGCTTCAATTGCTCCTTTCGTTGCTGCGTATGCTAGTTCATCAGGCATTGGCCCTAGTGACTGTCCTGAAGTAAGATTAATAATACTTCCACTCGTCTTCAGTGCATAGTGTTCTATAAATAATGAACTTAATAACATAGTAGCCCGAACATTTACCGTATAATGTTTATCTAACTGTTCTACATTTAATTCTTCAATTCTCGTATGAGTAGCATACGCTGCATTATTAATTAAAATAGATGGATCACCTAACCGTTCTGATACCATATAAAACAAACGATTTGGCGAATACGACTGCGATAAGTT
Organism: Bacillus sp. CCNWLW194; assembly: GCF_037120585.1. NCBI lineage: Bacteria > Bacillati > Bacillota > Bacilli > Caryophanales > Bacillaceae > Bacillus > Bacillus sp. CCNWLW194. Next base: position 187,873 of record NZ_JBBBBL010000007.1, read on the forward strand.
GATTTCTGCCATTTCACATCGAACACCGTAACTTTCAATCTCCTCTTTCAACAAAAAGGGCTCTTTGTCATTCATTCCCCACGGCATCGCTTTATCATACTGAGACCAGTACGTGAAAAAAATGTCTATCCCTTTTTGAGCAAGCACCTTGCATACAGCTGCACCAATTCCATTCAGACGAGTTGCCCCTGTTACAATTGCTATTTTCTTCACCTTTTCTCCTCCATCTATGGATAAATCCTCTGCACGAATACAGAGGATCTATCTTTTTATTCAATATTTGACAATATACGTTCTGCACCTAATTTTAAAATTTTAATAAAGATATAATTTACAATCGTAAACATTACAAATAAAACGATAAACATAACCCACAGTCCTACTTGAAGGAAGAAGTATAATAGACTTACTCCCGCTACAATAATTAAAGCTATTAAAATATTAGCTAAAAAATTCCACAAAGTTGTATAACGGCTCTTAAATAATTTCTGCTCTGTATCCCAATGAATATCTGCAGTTTGTGCATCCCAGCGTGTGCCAATTAAATTAATTAGCAATAAACCGTTCGCACTTAATAAGAACCAAAGAACCATAAATACTGGAGAAATCCCCGCTACAACTGCCATCGTAATACCGAATACTGCTAAAATAATCACATTAATTAACCAAGCAGTTATCGCTTTCGCTAAAAAGATATCTGAAGCTTTTACTGGTAAATAACGATTCACAAACCATGAACTTCCATCACGTGAAAATGACGTTGTTGCAATAACGTTACTTCCCATTAAAAATAGAGATGCACAAAGGCCTACACCAATTGCAAGCCCTGCTGATTTTGGGTTATCAATATATCCCGTGATCCATTTTAAATTCCCATCTTGCACGAATAAAACAAAGAACAACATAATCGGCATAACAAAAGTTTGTACAATGCAATTTAAGAAAAATTGTGGTGTACGGAATAACGTTTTAAATTCTTTTTTCACATACGCTTTTAAATGTGAACTTTGTACCGTAGATTTCTGTAAGCCTTCTGCTGAAATGACCTCTTTTTTTGCTGTACTCGTTGAAAGTCCAATAACCCCTTTTAAATATGTACGCTCTGCAATGTAATAAAACAACACAAAAAATACAAATGAAATAAGTGCAAAGATTATTACGTATAAAGGTCCCTTCCAATTTGCATTTTCTACTAACGCCACTGCTCCAAAATATGTAGTTGGAAAATAATTCGTCATTTGTACTAAAAGAGAGGATTGATTATTCGCAAGATAACTCGCAATTGCATCTTCAGAAAACGCACTTTTATTTTTCCACTGCATAAATACGTTAATTCCTACAATAAATAGTATACTTACGATTCCGATAAATATATTGCCTCGATCTTTATTTTTCGCTATATTTGTATATCTCATGATTACTGTCATAAGTAACGAAGCTAATACTAACGGCACAATCGGGAAGAGTAAGTAAATCAAAATCATGTATATGTAATATGTAATAAATGCGCCACTTTTTAACCCGTACGTAATAAAGATTGGTAATAAAATGAATGAACTCATTACGTATTGTGTAATTAATACTGTTAAAAATTTTGCCGAAATAATTTGCGCTGGTTTTAATGGTAATGGTAGTAACATTTCAATGTCATTGCTGTAATAAAATACAGTTAAAATGTTCGTAATACTCATTAAAAACACCCATATACTCGCAATCGCAAGTCCCATTGCGATAATCATTCCTGGGTCTTGCCCTAATTGTTTCGTTCCCTCATACATTGCGTGCGTTATAGAACCAAACATTAAAAAGCCAACAAATAAAATAGCTGCAAATGAAAATACATACGCCCAGCGCTTCTTCTTATCTGTTATGAAATCTGCATAATTTAATTTCAATAATACTTTCGTTAACGTCCAAATTTTACTCATTGCCCGTCATCTCCAAGAACATTTTTTCAAGTGATTCATTGGATTTAAAATGATCTCTCATTTCATTTAAATTTCCTTTAAACTGCAAATTCCCCTTATTAATAATCGCAACGCGGTCACATATTTTTTCTGCTACTTCTAATACGTGCGTTGAGAAAAATACAATCTTTCCTTTATCCGCATGCTCTCTCATCATTTCTTTTAAAATATATGCAGATTTCGGATCAAGCCCTGTTAACGGTTCATCTAAAATCCATACATCTGGCTCATGCACGAGCACACCAATAATAACAATCTTTTGTCTCATACCGTGTGAATAACTTTGAATTTGATCAGATAACGCATTATAAAGATCAAATTTCTTTGCTAAAGACTCGATTCGTTCTTGGCGTACTTCTTTCGGCACTTCATACATATCTGCCATAAAGTTTAAATATTCAATTCCCTTTAATCGTAAAAACATATCTGGGCTATCTGGAACATAACCAAACGTCCTTTTCGCTTCCATCGGATTTTTCATAATATCTTTACCGTTAATCGTAATCGTTCCTTTGTCCACCCCATGAATACCAGTAATCATCTTAATTGTCGTTGATTTACCGGCACCATTCGGTCCTAAAAATCCAAAGATTTCTCCGCTAGGCACAGATAAACTTAAATCTTTTACTGCATAGGTAGACCCATTATAACTTTTTGACACATTCGTAATTTCAATCATTCCATCCAATCCTTTCCTTAATTACCAAATAACTATATTGATATTATAGCATACTTCTATTTTTAGATTTTTGTATTTTTCAGTTTTTTAACCTTTAAAATAAATATACAAGCCTAACCCAACGATTAAAACGACAGCTAGTAGAATATAAATCATTGTAAGGCGTTTAATATTTCCCTTTGTCGCTTTACTATAATTTGCATCACCATTTCTTCCAATTAATACCGTCGCAACTACAGTAATCACTACAAGTAACACAACAATCATGATCCAAGTTAGCATCTCTTCCTCCCCCTCCTTACAACCATTTTACAATATTATCCTCTTTATTTCGCAGCATATTTCCTCTTTTTACTATTATTATGAAAAGAATTGGAAAACTATTATTACTATACATTTCCACATATGATATATTTATAACATAACGTGATTTATTTCTAACATCGAAAGGAGAATCTATCGTGAAAACAACTTGGATAAAATATTTAGGATTTCTCGGTTTCTTCGGTTTCCTCGGATTTTTTTATGAAAAAGGATTGTTTACTCTGTTCTGTTTCTTCTCCTTTTTCACAACGTATAGAACGGTTCAACACGATGAACTATTTGAACAAATCGTCAATAAATCGTGCCGTAATGCCTTTATCGTTACATTACTAACTACCGCTATTATTATGTTTATTGAAATGTTAATTCCAAACCTGACGCTACAAGAGATTGATATCGCTCTTATTTTCGGCACACTCATTCTTACGTTCGGCTTCTCTATGTTCTTTTACGATAAACCTGTTGATGAAATGGAAGATGCGCCATGGCGTTCGTAACGAGAATAAAAGAATACCGCGCCAAATTGAACATGACCCAAGAAGATTTAGCAAAGAGCGTTGGTGTACGTCGTGAAACAATTAGCCACCTTGAAAAAGGAAAATATAACCCTTCCTTACAACTCGCTCACAATATAGCGAAGGCACTTCATAGTACGATTGATGAGATTTTTATTTTTGAGGATTAATTGAGGACACAAAATCACCAGAACCACATAAAAAATACCGGCACTCTTCCCGTGAAGAATACCGGTATTTTTCATTTATCACCCATACAAAACCGCATGAAATACGCTTAACAGTAAGTATTGATCTTCTATATAATCCTCATCATACACATTCATCTCGATATCATACATATCTTCCTCAAGACGAATATTCCAATCTGCAATTACATAGCCTTTTCGTAATAACTTTCCCATTCCAAAAGAAGTTTTGTGAACAACATATTCTTCTCTCTTATATGTAAAGGTAAATAAGAAATTTGCATCCAATAACTTTCCGTCACATACAAGTATTTCATGCTCTGCATCATTATTGTCTTTGTACGTTACTAAAATCCTTCTTTGACGCTGCCTACTTACATCCTTTGCAATGACGCGAATATTGTCCTTACTATCCTTTATTTCATAAATAATATTACTACCAACTTTTGGAATGAAATCTAGCACTCTCATCAACGTATTTTTATAATAGCCCCGTACTGCGCCTACTTGTTTGCTTTCATTATAAACCTCTATCGATGTCGTATCCGCTTTACTATCACACAGTCGTTTATAAGAAAGCTGCATTATCCGCTCTCCTCTTAAGTACTGATCAAACGTCACAGGATATTCTATCGCACGCAGTTCCTTATTTAGCTCATATAAATAGCGTTGAACGCTCTCTACTAATGTTGTAGTAGAGATACTCTCCTGAAGTTCAAATTGTTGCCAACTGGAATAAATCTTCCACTGATCGTCTTCTTCATAAAAGAAACCAAGAATTACCTCATCACGGTCAGTCGTTTCATAATTCATTTGTACGTTCTGTCCATGTTGAACTTGTTCCATCCACTGTCCTAAATAAATGCCGAGTTCTGCGACCTTCATGCATGATTTCTGTAAAAGTACTCTGTCACCCACACAAATCGTTACATCTCCTTCGATAAAGCCCTTTGAATAAGCATCATACTGTGGCTCATCCTTCTTCGGGAGACTTTTGTCTAACTCAAATAAAAATGTTAACATCCTTTATTCACCTCTAGTTGTTACACAGCTCTTTCCTATATTGACCGGAGCAATTTAAAATATATCAACGATTTTTCAAATATATCTATCGTAACTCAAATTATATCAACGATTTTTTCGATATATCGACGATTCGACAAAGAATATCGACTTATCAACAAATCTCGACAACACTACTATACGGTCACCTTTTCTCGTGCTGCTTCCACAATCTCCATAATACGAAGCAGACTCTCCACTTCATAAGTCGGCTTAACACTCGTCATGTTCTCTTTCAAACTCGGATTATACCAACACGTATCAATACCGTAATCTTCTCCGCCTTTCATATCAGAAGTTAGCGAATCTCCAACCATTAGTACGCTTGATTTATCCGTAATCCCAAACTTTTCAAACGCATAATCAAAAATCTCACGTGCTGGTTTTTGGTGGCCGACTTCTTCTGAAATAATAATATGCTCAAAGAAGTTGCTTAAAGGTGAATTTCCGATTCTAGATTGTTGCACTTTTGTATACCCATTCGTAATAATACCTAGCTTGCAATCTTGTAGATTCTCACATAATTGCACTGCACCTTCAATAAGATGTACTTCTTTCCCTAAGTTTTCAAGATATACGTCACTAAATTGCTGCGCATCTACTTCTATATTATAAAGTGCAAATAATTGTCTAAATCGATCTACCGCTAATTCACTTAGCGTAATCATTTTATTTTCTAAATCTCTCCATAGGCCATTACTAATCTTTTTATAACTTGCAAGATAATCATTATACCCTGTTGGCATACCAAACTGTACAAAAGCGTTATGTAATGCGTTTCTTTCCGTTTCAGGAAAATCTAATAATGTATCATCTACGTCAAATAATATAACTTTATATTTCATTATGCTCTCCTCAACTAATACGTTATTTACAACTTTTAGTTTCTCATTAATTGTCCCTCAAGTCGAACGTTTTGTTTTTACGACCAGCAATCTTATATTTGTTTAAGACGCACGAGTCATGTTATTCAAAAATAATTAATTGTGAAAATACTATAAATTTGAGATAATTTGGATAATGGGTTCAAACTTTAAACAGGCAATACAGGAATTGTATTACTACAGTTACTTTAGAAGGAGGCTGAAAAATATAGTAAATTCATGGGAAAGACCTAAAATAAAAATCCCAAAAACTAAAAGCAAATGGGTTGGAGATATTATTGGATATTCATTGTTCTTTGGATCAATCATTTTTTTGATTATCATTTGGGGAAGATTACCTGAGGAAGTGCCCGCACATTATAACGCATATGGAGCTGTAGATCGCTGGGGATCAAAGTGGGAACTTTTACTTCTACCAGGAATTGGGGCATTCATACTCCTTCTCATGCAAACTTTAGAAAAGTTTCCAGAAGTTCATAACTACCCAAAAAGATTTAACGAATCGAATGCGAAGCAGTTTTATTTAAATAGCAGAAAAATGCTTAATCAATTAAAAAATGTCTGTTTACTTATATTTGCTTTCATCCAATTCGAAACAATTTCAATAGCTTTAGATTGGAGCGGCGGTTTTGGAAAATTATTTTTACCGATATTATTAATTTGGACAGCTATTCCCATTATTATAGGCATAATAAGGCAACGAAAAATTTCATAATGCGGACAACGATATTCGGTTATCCATGATTTTATGGAATAACATGATATCAACAATAAGAAAAGGAGGCTAATCCACATCAGCCTCCCTCCCCATTATTTATCCTCTAACAATAACTCTTTCATTTCCTCTAACGACTCTTTCGTAAAGCCTAAAGCTTTTTCAGCATACGCTTCAACTGAACCGTATTGCTTTTTAACTTCATCAATCGCAGCTTGCAAATATTCAGCGCGTGCTTCAAACATTGCACCTAATATTGCTCTGCTCTCATCGTTTTGTAGTTTTGCACCTAAAAAGGCCATCATTTTCTCATTTAACTTTTCACGGAAACCGTTACTTAGTAAATAATCTTCCATTACTGTTTTCTCTGGTACACCTAGTAAAAGTAATAATAATGCTGACCCAAATCCAGTACGGTCTTTTCCAGCTGTACAGTGATTTACTAACGGTAAGTTTTCCGGGTTTTGCGCCAGTTTTAAGAAGCTCACGAATGCTTCATTACCACTTACGAAATCTTGATTCATTTTCACAAGGTATTCGCCTGGTTTCCCTAACATAGAAAGGTCACCAACTTGGAAAAACTCATTTATGTTCAAGTCTTTCGCTAATTCTTGCATAACTGGTAAACAGACTTGACGAGCACCTGTAATCTCCGGGTTCGGCTTATGTTTCACTTCAAAGTCTGTACGATAGTCGCAAATTAACTTTAAGCCAGACTTTTGTAAATACTCAATATCCCACTCTGTTAATCCTGCTAGCTCTTCTGAACGGTATAATTTGCCCCATTTCACTTTACGGCCTTCTGTCGTTTCATACCCTCCCATATCACGGAAGTTAAACGCACCTTGTAATGGTAATCTACGCTCAGCTACTGTCACTGCTTGTCCATTACTACCTACTAGTCTAAAATATGGACGCTCAGTTTCACTTAAATTTTCAATTGTATATGATGATTCTCCATTTACTGTTGCAAGTAATTCTCCATTTTCTTCAATATGATCTGGTGAAGTACTCCAATAAATGCGAACTTCTTCTATATTATTTTCCCACTTTATATGTAACGTATTATTTTCATTTCTTTCTACAGCTGCTTGTAGCCAATGTCTTTGCTGCTCCATTCTTTCACCAACGCTTTCTTCGTATAGTCTAACCCTTCTCTATTGTATTATAGGAAAGCATACTTTGTCGTTTCGATTTTTCTTTTTATCTTACAAACAAGCAAAAAGTTCTTTTACTTGTTCAAAATTTGTACACGGATTTCCTCGAAATGAGTTCAAGAGAGTACCTTATTCATCCTTTAAAACTTTCTTACATACCGCTCAGTTGAACTAAGCAACTTACATCCATTCTTATCAAAAACATCCTTCATCCACTCATTTTGTACATTTGCCTCACCAATATAATAAGAGGCACCTATTTCCTTTAAGACAAACATTGCACCTGTAAAGAATGCTGCTTCATACCCTTTATTTCGCATATTTGGAGTGACTGCGAAATACATTAGTTTTCCTTCTTCTAACGTCCCCTTTTCAATATGCGGGATTACAATTCCTATCGGCTCTTCATCGATACTCGCTGTTAAACAATGTTCTTTCCATTGCTCACCAATTTCCTGTAGCATCATATTTACAAATTGATCGTAAGTGACTTGTTCTTCCGTCATTTCACTCCAAAGAGAATAAAAAGTATCTTCTCCTACTTCTTCAATCAGTTTAAAATCAATATCACTTTCTACATCTTCTACTTCGTATATATCCTTAAATACGATCATGTTTTCAGTAACATATTCAAAAGAATACGTTTCGAAGCATTTTTTATACATATCATAATTTGGGCTTTTTGAAGAAATCTCAAAATGCAAGTTTTCTATCCCCTCTTTTTCAGCCTCAGCAACGCAATATTGCACCATTTCCTTTAATTGCTCTTCTGTGAAAATCTCTACATTATTTTCTTTTATCATGATAGAAGAAGCATTTCTTCTAATTTTAAAATGTTTTTCTAACTGTTCTATAGTCATCATATACTTCCCTCATCTATGTCTTACTCGAATTTCTACTTGTTCTCCTTGCATGAGCAGGATTGTCCTTGAATATATAGAATACTAGAAAACATCGCATCTTTAAAGTGCGGAGGAGGTTCTCCATTGGATATTACAGCGCTGCAACAACAGTTAGAGCTTATACAACAAAATGACTATACGCAACTGCAACATATAGATATAAATGAGTTAACGCTCCATATGCTTCAGTTTATCGGAACGACTGATAGTTACGTTCGTTACCAACTTATATATAAATGTTTTGCACATTTCATTCATCATGAATTCCTTATGGATGATCAACTAAAATTACTGTTGCAAACTTGTTTAAGTGATGAGTATTTATATTGTGACATTTACTCCCCACATACAGATGGGGTTTTCACACGTTCTTACACTGTTTCGTTAATTGCGTTAATACTCCAATTCGCTAATTCGCACTACTTTTTTACAGAGGAGGATATCGAAGAAATAAAAAACAAACTCATTACATACACAAACTTAGAAACAGATTTTCGAGGCTATATTGAAAATAAAGGATGGGCTCATTGTCTTGCCCACGTATCTGATGCCTTTACTGAAATTGTTCATAATTCTTATACGACCTTTGAATGGTATGAAGAATTAATTCATTGCTTATTAAATAAAATCTTCATTCCATCTGACCTTTTTCATAATAACGAAGATGAACGAATTGTTACGCCATTACTAGCAATGCTGTATCATGACTTCCCGCAAGATGAGTTAATTTCTATTATTTATAAAAAAATAAAAAGGCTTCCTCAAATTAGAAAACGCCTTTCGTTAAATGAATATTGTATTTTATGCGCCAACATTAAAACCTTTTTACGCACATTATTTTTTAGAATGAAAGATGATCATAACTTAGCTTATGCAGCACGTAAAACAGAAAGAATGTTAAAGGAACTGCCCAATTATTATTAAATGTAAGGAGAAAATATGGGTTATATCGGAGACATGAGAAATTTAGTAGGAAATCATCCACTTATTTTAATAGGTTCACACGCCATTATATTAAATGAAAAAAATGAAATATTACTGCAGCTCCGCACAGACTTTAACCGCTGGGGAATTATTGGCGGCGCCTTAGAATATAACGAAACGTTAGAAGACGCGTTACAGCGAGAAGTATATGAAGAAACTGGACTTATTATTAAAAATCCAGAACTATTCCGCACATACTCAGGACCAGATTACTTTCAAATCTATCCAAACGGCGATCAAGTACACGGTGTACTCGTTGTTTATATTTGCCGTGAATTTCATGGTGAACTTAAATGTGATCAAGCTGAGTCAAAAGAATTGCGCTTCTTCCCGCTTGATAAATTGCCTATTACTCTTCATCCAGTTATTAAGCGTATTATTAAGGAGTTTCAGCACTCCAATTAACAAATGTTACATATTTTATATAGAAATAAAACAACCTCATTTCCCGTCATGATAACGCGAAATGAGGTTGTTATCGTTCACCGTAAATCCCTATTTCCCCAAAATGATATTAACGTTCTCTTTCTACAACTTTATATCCCTTTATAAAAAGTATAGTTATATAAGAAATAATGAATGAAAAAATAGTATACATGCCAACCCAAAAGAAAAATGCTGGATTATACACTGTAACATTTAACATAAGAAAAATAAGAAATGTTACCATTGGCATCACGTAAAATGTACCTACTTTATATGTCACAGCTATTGAAAAAATACAAATAAGCAATGGATATATACAGAAAATCAAAATTGGCTCACTCAATGGTATGTCCCCCTTTCTGAAGAAATAATAGATTTCTTATAATCGTTTTGGGGAACAACAAAGTTTTATAGTTTTATTCGTTATTAGTAAATAAAATGTTAGATCGTTATCTCAATCTGATTTCCTTCAGGATCACTTACTACACTTTCATAGTAACCATCCCCTGTAGTACGCGGGCCGTTTAACAGGGGGTATTCTGCTTCTCTTAATGTATTAGTTAATTCGTTCACTTTTTCTTTACTACCTACAGAAAAAGCAATATGCGCATATCCTATTGTTTGTGTTTGTACTTTCTCGTCTATCCCTACCTGCTTCATAAGTTCTAGACGCGCACCGCCTTCAAAAGTTATAAAATAAGATTCAAACTGCTTTTTCGGATTGTGATATAAGCTATTTTCTTCACCATTAAAGTACTGTTTATAGAAATCACGCATTCCTTCTAAATCATTCACCCAAATTGCTACATGTTCAATTTTCATAATCAACACCTTTTCTTTTATGTTATTCAACTGACAATTGGATGCTTCATTGCCAGCACATTTAATTTTCTTTATTTGTTCTCGTAATTATAAGATCAAGTCCAAGACTTTTTAATCCGTATAAATAATCTTCTTTCCAATTACTCGCTGTTATTTTCGGAATATGTTCTGCCGGAATGTACTTCGGACAACTTTTTACAATTTGATCTATTACAAATTGGTTCACTTCATCATCACAGAAGATGAATCCATGAGGGTTAATAATAGCTATATATGTAGCTATTAAACGAGTAATAGCATCTATATTATATTCCTCTGGATTATTAGAACTTTCAACTTCGTCTCCACTTCTCAAAGCTTGCAAGAAATTTTTATTATCATATTGCGGAACAAAAGATATCTCTCCTGAGAAAAACGTACTTCCGCGTACAACATCTCCATTTACCATAATCCCCGCACCTGGGCCATTTTGACCTGAATACAAATATACAAGTGAGGAATTTTCATTGTTTCCAGTATTTTTATGATAGCCGAGTACTGCAGCATTCATATCGTTTTCTATTACTACTGGTATAGAAAACAGTTCCTCCAAGTGGCTTTTCAAATTAAAATTTTGGAACTTTTCATATCCAGGAATATAAAAAATACGACCATTATCGACCGAACCAGGCACACCAATTGATATAGAGCTTATTTTCGGGAATGTAGCGATAAGACCTTCAATATGTTTAGATAATAGATTTACTCCCGTATCAATTAACATACTTGAAGTACTTCCTTGTTCTTTTACTTCCCCTAAACAGTTAAAAATTGTATAGTTTGTCTCATTTTTTTCTAAAAATATCGCTAAACCTAACATATATTCTGGATTATATTCATATCGTTTCGCTCTTCTTCCACCACTTGAATCATCTAAACCAGCTAAAGTGACTTCACCATCTTGTTTCATTTTTTCTATAAATTTACTTATCGTTGGAAAACTGATTTCTAATGTATTACTAAGTTCAACTTTCGTTGCACTACCTCGCTCCAGAAGAACTGTACGAATGCCGCGAAGGATTGTCTCTTTAATCGATTTTTGAGTAACAAATTGTTCACTCAAATCGCTCACCACCTTAATCAACATACTTATTAAACACTTTTAATAAGTTGCGTTGACAATATATCATACATCATTTTCTAAAGCAATAGAGATGATATATTTCTACTAGCGGCACTCCGTATTTAACTCGATGTATTCTCTCTCGTAACAGACGATACAATTCCAGACAAGATAACAAATAATAAAACAGCTAGCAAAGCATTACGTATTCCGAATGCTTCTCCAAGTATCCCTAAAAATGGTGGTCCGACTAAAAACGCTGTAAAACCGATTATAGAAACTGTCGCAACATTAGAAGTCGCATTTTCGCCGCCATCTCCAGCAGCAGAAAGACCAATTGGGAAACCTAGCGCGGCACCAATCCCCCACAGTACTACACCAAGTGCTAGAAAATATGAGTTACTCCCAAATATGACAATTGTCATTCCTATAATAGCCATCATAATAGTAGCACGTACAACAGCGACACGACCAAATCGATCAAGGAAATAACTACTACACATACGTGCTAACGTCATTGCCAATACAAAAATGGTGTACATAATAGAACCTGTCACAACACTTTGCTGATGTCCATCTACTATCACGATAGGTAGCCAATCATTCGCACTTCCTTCTGCAAATGCCATTCCAAGCACGAAAAGACCAAGTAAAAGCACCTTTTTTTCCATACGTAAGGACGTAAGTTTCGCTCGTTTTTTGTTCCGTGATTTCTCTTTCTTTCCTGTTCCATGCGGAAGAAAACGATATACCATACATACAAGTAATACAAACACGACCGAAATCGCAAGAAACTGATACAAAATTGGAATGTGAAGCGTGGCGGCGACAGAGCCACTGAGCGCACCTACTAAAGTTCCTACACTAAAAAAGCCATGGAATTTCGGAAGAAGAGTTGTTCCTAATTTTTGCTCAATAGAAGAACCCTCTACATTCAATGCAACTTCTACTAATCCATATCCTACTCCAAATACTAGTAAGCTACCAAAAGCCCCCATACTAGAAGCAAAATAAATATTAATACCTAAACAAAGTAATCCAACGATCATAAAAAACATACTACCTATAATAACGTCTCTAGCTCCCTTACCGTCAATAAAATGACTTGCACTCAGTAAACCAATTATTGAACCGACAGATAATCCGAACAAAATCCAGCCCATTTCTGCATTTGACACTGCTAAAATATCTCGAGTAGCTGCTGTTCTTGAAATCCATGTAGCAAATGCCACACCAGGCAAAGCAAATAAGAGAAACAGAGCGTTTCGAGAGGCAAGTAATGTCTTTGTATGATTATCGGCACTATTTTTCTCCATATGAAACACCTTTCACATTGTCTATATGATACGACACCAGTTTATTCATGTACCCTTAAAAACAATTTCTATAAGTCTATCGTTTTAATAACTTTAGCTGGATTACCACCAACTACTACATTATTGGGTACATCTTTTGTCACAACTGCTCCTGATGCAATTACAGCGTTGTCTCCAATTGAAATACCAGGGTTAATAATAGCTCCCCCGCCAACCCAAACGTTGTTACCAATCCTTACAGGCTTTCCATATTCTTTGCCAGAATTCCTCTCTACCGGATGTAACGGATGCGTAGCAGTGTAAATGTGAACACCAGGTGCAAACATACAATTATCACCGATTCGCACTTCACAAACGTCTAAAATCACACAATTGAAATTTGCGAAAAAGCTCTTTCCAACATGGATATTGTAGCCGTAATCACAACGAAAATCAGGATTAATTTGGGCTTTCCCATCAGCTGAAGAACCTAAAAGCTGATTTAATAATGTAAAACGTTGTTCATCCCCTGTCTCCATCGCATCGTTATAAAGGCGTGTTAAACGTTTTGCCTCCACCCTATCAGCCACTAATTCTTCATCATCCGCAATATACATTTCTCCTACCAACATCTTTTCTTTCTCTGTTCTCATACAATCATCTCCTTCGTTATCGAATGGATTCCACTTATTAAACGACTTTAATAAGCGGAATTAATTACACTTATTAAACATGTTTAATAAGTATCCCTATATTAACATACTTTTTAAAATGTGCAATTAATAAATTTCGAAAGAAGATGCGAATTCCTCATTTTACAAGTGGATATAACGAATAAAATAATTAAAATTCATATAGAAAAAACAAGGGAACACTTAACGTCCCCTCTCAAATCCAATCCGTTTTTTTATTTCCGCTAAATTTACCTTCGCGATTTCTCTTGCTCGTTCAGCACCTTTTTCTAGCGCTTCATATAATAAATTTGGCTCCTGCATATACATTGCATATTTCTCCCGAGGTGCTGCTAACTCATGATCTACAACGCGGAATAACTCTTTTTTCACATCGCCCCATCCAATTCCAGTCTCATATTTTTCACGTAATGACTGAATTTCATCTTCTGTTGCAAATTCTTTATATATCGTAAATAACGTTTCTAATTCTTTCCGTTCATTTGGACGTGAAGAATCTGTTTTGATTTTAAATATTAATTTTCGTAGTTTTTCTTGCGCTGCAAATAATGGGATCACATTTCCATAACTTTTACTCATCTTTCTTCCATCAAGTCCTGGTAATATTGCTCCTTCTTCTTGTATGACATACTCTGGAAGTGTAAATGTCATGCCGAATGTATGGTTAAAATACGTGGCAATATCACGCGCAATTTCAATATGCTGAATTTGGTCTTTCCCGACTGGCACATGAGTAGCTTGAAATAGTAATATGTCAGCTGCCATTAAGATCGGATACGTATATAAACCCATATTCACGCCTGCATCGACCTCTAAACCCGCTTCTTTATTTTGCTCTACTTTCGCTTTATACGCATGAGCACGGTTCATAAGCCCTTTCGGAGTTAGGCACGCTAATATCCAAGCTAATTCTAGAATCTCCGGCACTTCTGTTTGTCGGTAAAAAATAACATCTTCTCCAAGTCCAAGCGATAACCAAGTAGCAGCTACCTCTTTCGTATAACTACTAAACTGACCCGGATCATGCACAGCATTTAACGCATGATAATCCGCTATAAAATACAATGCTTTTCCTTCATTCTTCTTTGACATTTGCAACGCAGGTTTAATCGCACCAATATAATTTCCTAAATGCGGATAACCTGTCGGCTTAATCCCTGTTAACATTATTTTTTCACTCATCCTAACTCCTCCTTTCTCAAAATAAAAGGAGCCCCTCATCCTTAAAAAAGGACGAGAGACTCCCTCGGTACCACCTTAATTAGCTATCATTATAGCTCACTTCAACTTCTTAACGTGAAGCAACCGTCTTTACCTACTCATTTCAGTTAGAAGCTCCAGAGCCCATTCCATATTCATCCCTTACTGATTTCCACCACACATCAGCTCTCTGAAAAGTTTCGAATATGTACTCTTCTCTTTCATTGCTTTTGCTTATTTTTTACAGTTTATCACATTTCACTTCCAAACAAACCCGAATTTTCTATTTTATATAGCAGGAATTTCCACTTCAACTGTCTAATAATATATAGGTTTGCAGAAATACTCGAAACAACTTTGGAGGTTTTTTTATGGTAAAATATATATCCATTTTAGGTTCAACAGGATCCATCGGCACATCTGCATTAGATGTCGTTTCAACTCATCCTGAACATTTTAAAATCATCGGTTTAACCGCAAATTATAATATCGATCTTCTTGAGCAACAAATCAAAACGTTTCAACCTCGTATTGTAAGCGTCGCGACAAAAGAATTAGCAGACATGCTTCGTACGCGTATTTCAACCAACACAAAAATCACATATGGAACGGACGGCTTAATTGCGGTAGCTACTCATCCTGATTCAAATCTTGTATTAAGTTCTGTTGTCGGTGTTTCCGGACTACTTCCAACGATTGAAGCATTAAAGGCGAAGAAAGATATTGCCATCGCTAATAAAGAAACATTAGTTGCAGCTGGACATATCGTAACTGAACTGGCGAAACAAAACGGATGTCGTTTAATTCCAGTCGATAGTGAGCATTCAGCTATTTTCCAATGTTTAAACGGAGAAAATAATAAAGAAATAGACAAATTAATTGTTACAGCTTCTGGCGGTGCATTCCGTGATAAAACACGTGAAGAAATGAAAACTTTACAAGCAAAAGATGCTTTAAAACATCCAAACTGGTTAATGGGGGCAAAACTAACGATTGATTCTGCCACATTAATGAATAAAGGATTCGAAGTAATGGAAGCAAGATGGCTATTTGATATTCCTTATGAAAAAATTGATGTAATGATTCATAAAGAAAGTATTATTCATTCTTTAGTAGAGTTTATTGATGGATCAGTTATGGCACAGCTCGGTGCTCCTGATATGAGGATGCCAATTCAATATGCGTTTCACTACCCTAATCGGCTACCTTCTTCTTATGAAAAATTAAATTTATTAGAAATTGGTAGTTTGCATTTTGAAAAACCAAATTTAGAGAAGTTCCCCTGTCTACAATACGCATTTGAATGTGGCAAAATTGGCGGTACAACTCCAGCCGTATTAAATGCAGCGAACGAAATTGCAAATGCACTATTTCTTAAAAATGAAATTGCATTTTTCGATATCGAAAAAACAATTTACAATACAGTTGAAGCTCATCATAACGTAAACGACCCTTCTCTAGATGCTATATTAGAAGCGGATCAATGGGCACGCCAATATGCACATCAATTGTTAATAAAAAAGAGCTAAAACAGATAATACTGTTTTAGCTCTTTTTTCACGTATTCAACTTAACAAATCTATAACCATGCGTAACTAACACTTTTAATATCGCATATCCCGGGATCGCTAAAATAATCCCCATAATTCCAAATAAATTTCCGGCAGTTAAAATAATAAAAATGATTGTAATCGGATGAATATCTAGCTTTTTCCCCATGACTTGCGGAGAAATAAATTTACCTTCTGCTAATTGTACAACCATCATAACGATAATTACCTTTAAAACCATTCCTGGCGAATCAATAAATGCGATAATTAACGCTGGTGTAATTGCAATGATTGGTCCTACATACGGAACGATATTTACAATCATCGCTAAAATAGCAAGCAGTACGGCATATTTAATACCGATAATAAGGTAACCAATTAATAACATAATACCGATAAACAAACTAACGATAATTTGTCCTCTAATATACGAACTAATCGCATAATGCATATCATCTAGTATTCTCATTGCTGCCGGTTGTCTTTGCTCTGAAATGAACTTTAAGAAATGATTCGGCAATTGCTCACCATCTTTTAAAAGATAGAACAATATAAACGGAACCATTACAAACGTTAAAACCACTTCTGTAACAGTGCTTAAAAATCCAGTTACATTTCCTGTTACTGATGATAATGACTTCGTAAAATCAACTGTGTAGTCTTTTACCATACTCGCTACATCAATATTTAAATTCTCCTGAATTTTGCTCAGTAAATTACTTTCTCCAAATCTACGTGCTGCTCGTTCGATTTCATGACCGAAATACGGTAAGTTATCTATTAATGCATCAATTTGATCTTTAATAATAGGAATAACCGTTAAAACTAAAAACACAAATAATCCAATTACGATTAAGTATATCGAGGCTATCGATACGATTCTTGAAACACCTTTCTTTTCAAGGAGTGAAACGAATGGATGCAAAATATAAAATAGTACGCCCGCTAATAATACCGGGAAGAAAATTGTTTTTAAAAAGACGATAAACGGAGTAAACACAAAAGAAATTTTTGTTAGCAATAAAATATTAATGAACAATAATGCAAATCCAAGTAGCACTGCTAAATAATTGTGTTCTCTAAAAAACTGTTTCAGCTTGTCCCTTTTTCTTATATTTATTTTCTCCAACTAAACCACCTCTTCGAATGATGAAAAGCCCTTATTCAGGGCTTTTCGTCATAATCTATATTTATTTCCTTGCAGCTGTCACTACAAATGATACAATAAAAATTAACACGATTGCTCCTAATAATGCTGGCACAACATGAATCCCACCAAATGATGGCCCAAAAGATCCAAATAATCTACTGCCTAACGAAGCACCTAATAAACCTGCGATAATATTTCCAAACATACCACCCGGAAAATTTTTACCCGTTATAGAACTAGCAATTGCACCTATAATAGCACCAACTATTAATGTGATAATCCATCCCATCTTTAGTCCTCCATTTCTATTATAGTCTGTATGCTCAAATACAAGAGTAGCAAAACTCTTATTTAAGATTACAAATTCATTTACACTAACCATATTCTACTATAGAAAGAAACGGAAGAGTAATATATGTAAGGAGATACATATATTATATGCAAAAAAGAAAATCATTGTCAAACTTACCCAAAAATCAATTATATTAATATATCATATTCAAAGGAGACTTCATTATCTATGATTCTTAAGTTAAATGCCACTTCTTGTGAAGTAGCAGCATCCATTTTACAAGTTCAAATTCCGGCTTATAAAATTGAAGCAAACTATTTAAACAGTACTGCAATCCCCCGTTTATATGATACTGTAAACGATATTCAAAATTGCGGTGAAACATTCTATGGATATTTTTCTGAAAACAAACTTGTCGGCTTTATTTCTTTTATGCAAGAAGAACAGCTCATTGATATCCACAGATTAGTTGTATCGCCCGATTTTTTTCAAAAAGGAATCGCAACGAAACTCCTAATTTATATTTTTAACATGTTTCCTTCTTCCACGACATATATTGTACAAACAGGTAAAGCAAATACCCCTGCTATTGCATTATATAAAAAACACGGCTTCCTTGAAGTAACCGATATAAAAATTACCGATCGTATGATTCTTACACAATTAAAAAGACAGAAAACATGAAATAGTTTGACTCATTGATTTATTTATGTTATCTTTTACTTTATAATACCTTTTGCTGAGTCCAAATTTTGGAGCGGGGGAACCACTTTTGTAGCTATGCTACTTGGGGCGAATCTTTTTTAAGTAGGGAACTCTCACTTCCCGAGTCCGACAGCTAACCTCGTAAGCGTAATGGGAGAGGAAGGTGCTTTTTGCCTATGCTACACATTTTGCCTCCTTAGTTATAAATATGGGAACGATACCAAATAGTCACCTATATTTATAGAAAAGGAGATATGTATTATGTTACGTTTATCTGATCACGCAATAAAAATGATGGAGCAAAGACTTCGACTAGAGCAACACCGCACATATCAAGCAAATAAAATTGTAGATAACTTACATCATAAATACTTCTTTCAGCATATTTTTCAGCCGAAAAGATAAGTACTAACCTTTAACAAAATACAGCGTACGTCGAAAAAAGCGTACGCTGTATTTTTCATTTCCTTGCCTTCACAATAAAAGTAGTCGGCACCATCCTAGCTTTATATAAAGAATAATACTTCGTAGAAGGCTCCGCTAATTCTTCAGCAAATGAGCTAGCTGGTTCAGGCTCTTCCATCCTCTCAATTGTAAAACCAACTCTATTTAACTCATTTATGTATGTACTCATTTTTCTTTTATATAACGTCGCTTGTACATTTTCCCCTTTAAATGTTTCAAACGTAATAGGAGTTTCCTCATGATAAGACGAACTTAAAGCAATCTCCTCAGTTCCATACATTAAGTTTGAATATACGGGATGCTCCCAGCTAAAAATAAAACTTCCTCCTGGCTTTACATACGAATAAATCAATTCCAACGTTTTTCTTAAATCCGAAGTCCAACCTAATGCATAAATGGAATATACAATATCAAAATACCCTTTCGGAATATCTCCTTCCTCTTCCATTGCTCCGCATACTAACTTTGGATTCCAACACTTTAACGTTTCATTCGCTGTTTTAATTTGTTCACTTGAAAGATCAAGACCCCATACTTCCTCTGCCCCATGTTCTGCCATATATTGCAATGAATGACCACTTCCACACCCTATATCAAGAACCTTTTTATTTCTGATTGAATCGAACAAATGAATCTCATCTTCAGACGCTGTATACGGACCATATTTCGGTAAACAATCCACTTGAAAAAAATAAGGTGCAACTGTATCCCAACACTTTTTATTTAAAGCTAACATTTGTGTACTTTCCATACCCTTCATTCCCCCATCCTATTTTCTTCCCCTAATATTAATTACACATCATAACCCGATCTCCCTTTTCTCTTCGCTCGGTAGTTTTTTACTTTTGCAATTGTACCGCATGCTCTTCCTCCTTCTTCTCCAGCATACATACCGCACCACCTTTTACTTCCATTACGCGAATGGTCATAAAATACCCAGCGACAATCTGGACATGCTTTTAACCTTCCCCACCAATTTTCTTGAATCGAGATAAACACAATGCTTAATATTTTTGTATACACATTCTCTTCGTATACTGGTTCATATGTAATACCTTTCATATGTTCCTTTATATGTACATGAAATGGGTATTTCTCTACCCATTTTTGCAACGATCCTTCACCTTCAATCGTCATCCGAATATCTTCTCGAAAACTTTTTAATTCCTCTATCGTATGAAAAGGGAACTCTTCATGAAAATATTTTTTCATAAATTTCTTTATATCCCCTTCTGTTTGTATCAAATCAATTGGCTCTCTCGTATCGTTTGGTATTTTCCATGTATTTAAAAATTCCCGAATATATTCTAATTCATGTGGTGCGTTCTGATTCAATTCCATTCACCTTCTTCTTAAAATTTACTTTTTTCTGACTTTATGTATAATTATAATATAAAATCGTTAACCATCAATTAATTTTACCGGTTACAAAATTAGGAGGAGTTCTATGAAAAGTTTCTCAATACCGATACGTTTCATGCTTATTTCTTCATTTTTTATGTCTTTTGGGTATTTTGCAGTATACGCATTTTTAGCTATTTATCTATTAACCTTTCTCCATTTTTCAGCTGTTCAAGTAGGAACAGTGTTGACGGTTATGACAATCACATCACGAGTTATTCCTTTATTCTCAGGATTAATTGCTGACAAAATAGGCTATATCATTATGATGATAGCCGGATTATTTTTAAGAGGAATCGGATTTATCGCTTTAGGAATATGTTCTGATTTCTATACAATTTCTATTTCCTCTGCACTTATTGGCTTCGGAACTGCATTTTACGAACCTGCTGCTCGCGCCATATTCGGCTCACAACCAGCTCATATGAGAAAAAATTTATTTACATATTTAAACCTTAGTTTTAATTGCGGTGCAATAATTGGACCAATTGCAGGAGGGTTCTTACTTTTACTTGATCCAATCTATGCTTTCTCTCTAACAGGATCTCTTATGCTGTTATTCGCTTTTATCTTTTACTTACTTAAAAATCACTTCCAGGTCACTACTGAACACACGTCTATTACATTAGGAATACAGGCTATCTTACAAAACAAGTCTTTCATTCTGTTTTCATTTATCATGATCTTCTTCTATATTATGTTTACTCAGCTTACTGTCGCACTTCCACTTCATATGAAAAACATTAGTAATAGCAATCAGCTTGCTACACTAGTTATTACGATAAATGCAATAACAGGCGTCATATTTATGGTATTATTCCGAAAACTTTTTCACAAATACAACACACTTTCCATTATTAAATACGGCGTTTTATTAATGAGTATTTCCTTTTTACTCATTCCTTTATTTCAACACCCATATTGGCTATTTATTTGTGTAATTTTATTTACAATCGGTGAAACACTCGTATTACCTAACGCTGATATCGCTATTGCAAATTACAGTAATGAATCATATACAGCCACTTTCTTCGGATTTTATCAACTATCACTCGCATTTGGTTTTATCATCGGTAATTATACCGGTACATCTTTTACATCCAACCTAAACGGAATGTATACACCATGGCTTATTTTCGGTGGAATAGGACTTATTGGTTTTATTTCACTACATATTTTAAATATTAAAAAAGGGTCCTCTAAAGAGGATATATACCTATGTAATACAAGCGACCTATAACGAAAAAGATTCGACCATCATGTTTGACAGTCGAATCTTTTTATTTTTCATATTCAAGATGATTATGTCTTTTACAACCAAATAAATAGCAAGCCCCTATATAATCAGTTTCAAATTCTAACCCTGGAACATATCCAGATTTGATACGTTCTATCATTGTTTTATAACAATTATTCTCTTCTGTATATTCCTTAATTAACTCTTTCTTATCGTTTTCTGTCCAGTTCTCTTCTACTTCTTCATTCTGAACATCTTCTATTTCTGCTGTTTTCGCTTCGATAGATTCCTGTATCACTTCATTTATACGTGTGAAATTATTAGCTTTATATAAAGCATAAACAAATCTACCAATCCAATTGGGGCTTTTCCAAACTTCTTTGTACCCCCTTTCGAACCATTCAATTGCTTCTTTATAGCAATTCAACTCGACATATAAATCTGCTACATGAATTTCTCCTACAAAATTATCAGATTTCCTGTTAAAAGCATCTAACTTCTCTTTCGCTTCTGTCGCTCGCCCTAAATCAATTAAACATTTTACATAGCTATACATAATATAATCCGAATCCCCTGCAACTCGCAAGAAAAATTCCGAAGCTTCTTCCAGCTCTCCAAGATTATAATAAGCTACAGCTACATTGTGATATGCTTCATCGGATGGTTGAATCGAAATAGATTTTTGTAATACTTTTTTCGCTTCTTCCCACTTTTTTTGTTTCATGTAAATGTCCCCTAAGATGTTATAAGGAAAGTATGAAGAAGGATTCAACTTAACAACTTCTCTTATTAATTCAAGAGCTTTCTCATCATTCTCTTCCTCGTAAGAGTACATCCAAGCAAGATTATTGAGAGATTGTACGTCTCTAGATTCATGTACTGCTCGGTGAAACAGTTCCATCGCTTCCTCATAATTATTTTGTTCAAACATTTCAATTGCCTTCTCGTTAATGTTCAAGTAACTACCTCCGAAGTGAATAAATTCATCTATTCCATATCATTATTGTAAAATGTAAAAATTGTAATTTCCATAAAAAATTTTCTTTCTCCTGTCTATATTTCGATTGAAATAGAAGCTAAAACAAACGATTTTGCAACAATAAGTAAACTTTTTAATCTTCCTTAAATTGGATATACACCCTGTTTTAATTTACATATTATGGTACAATTAACTAGAGTGCTAACTAAACGTTTACGTACCTCACTAGCAGTCTAACAATGCCAAAATCAAAAATCACTTGAAATCGGGGGATGTTATGAAAAAGAAGTTAATTACTCTTCTATTCACTGGAATCACATTATCAGGATGTTCAACTATAGCAGAAAATTCTTTAGAAACCGGAAGCGGCAGTATGGAATTATTAACACCAACGATTACAACAAAAGATAATGAATTAGAAATTAAGACTGAAGGTATTGATGAAAATAAAATAACTTTTATTTATGTTGCCAATAAACAAGTATTGGAACAAAAAATAAAGAATGGTGAACCTTACAAACTTAACATTAAAGATATTGAGCATGCTCATAGGACAGATTACAAACCAAAAGTTCAACTTTTGCAAACGAAAGATGATGATAAGGATGGAGAAATGGTAACGTTTAAACAAGTTAGATATACAGTTAAAAACTAATTTTAAAGTTGTTTCATTATAAATATAATGAACGAACGAAAATATACTTTTAACAAAGGGTAAATATAAGGGGTGCTAATATGAAAAAACGATGGATTTCTTGGTGGATTGGTAACATATTTTGGATTATCCTTTTTGGAGTATGGGCCGCTATTATTTGGCTACGAGATGTTGATGGTGCTGGTGTTATTCAAACACCCGAAATTAAATCCATATCACTTATCGTTTTATTAATCGCGTTTATCATACCGATATTTATTCAAGTCGTATGGCTAATTATTAATTTGAGGATGAGTAAAAAAAATAATTATACGATTTAGTTTTTTAACTTAAAACATAAATACTTTTCATAAAAAAGAGAGGAATCTACATCAAAATAGATTCCTCTCTTTTACATATGGGATTATGCCGTTCTTTTAAAACTGCACTATTCCCTTTTCTTTACGATGCATGTTCATCTTTCTTTTTCATTAACGCTCTTTTCTTCATCGCCTTCGTTAAATATCCGCCTTTAAATGAACGAATTTCATAAGAAGACATAAAGGCTTTCGGTGCAATTTCATTAATAATTTCTAACAGTTCTTTTTCTCTAGAACGCTTTGCAACGATATCTAAGCGATAACGTATCGAATTAATGCCTTCGCCTTCAAATACTGTAACGCCAAATCCAGAGTGACGTAATTCATCTACTAATTCATTACAACGGTCTAGTAAACTAACTTGATACGTAATATAACCAATTGCTAATTTATTCTCTATATAACCGCCTAATAATAGTCCCGCACTAAAGCCAATGACATAGGCAACGATGTTCATCCAATTTGATAAATCTTGAAACACAATACCTAAACTGACAATGTAAATAGCTCCTTCTAACAATCCAACACCAGCAGCGGATCTTGTTTG
This sequence comes from Bacillus sp. CCNWLW194, assembly GCF_037120585.1. Classification (NCBI taxonomy): domain Bacteria; kingdom Bacillati; phylum Bacillota; class Bacilli; order Caryophanales; family Bacillaceae; genus Bacillus; species Bacillus sp. CCNWLW194. The sequence continues at coordinate 212,127 of NZ_JBBBBL010000007.1, forward strand.
ATTCTTTACAAGCAAAATCGTACGGATTGTCAAAATGGGAACGTAAATAATTTGAAGCACAAAAATAAGTAACGCTTGTAACATTGGTATCCACCTCTTTCAAAAAGTCTTTTGTCATGATAACATACTTAAGCTTTAGAAATCGATGGGTTTTCAAATTTTTTTTTATTATTTTTCATACTATTGAAAAACGTAAAAAAGAAGCGTATTATATTTGTCGTTAATTTGATTACTTGTATCATATCGCTAAACTAAAAAAGGAACCCCATTAGGTCCCTTTCATCATAGCTCTATGTTTTTCGAAGCATTTTCTCTTTGCTTCTCTTCTTCTTTCATTAACTGTATATTTGCATAAGCTAAATTCGTAATCATTAAAAAGTGACCACCTAAAATGCCTGTACCAAATGCCCACATTTCCATTTCATGCTCAATTTCATACATGATGATAGCTCCTAAAATGGCAGCTGCAAATCGGTTTAGAACTCCTAATCCCGGAGCCTTTTCCTTCATTACAATACTTTTCCCAAGTTTCTCCACTCTGCGAGCTAATAACCAAAGGCAATATGCACTTACAGCTAATCCGATCCCAAACCCTGTTACTTGTTTCCCAAACGGAGTAATCGTCCACATAAGTAGTAAACCACTAAAGATTACATACAATTGTAATCGATATACACGTAAGGCTTCTTGAATCAAAATATCCGCTCCTAATCTCGCATTTTTTATACTTTAGAAGAAAAGCAGCAACTTACACAGTTGCTGCTTTCTCTTCTTCTTGCTCTTGTTCCATCTTACGAATTTCAACACGTTTAATTTGGTAAGCGTCTTTTTCTAACACTTTAAATTCATAACCTTCCGCCTCAACATGTTGTCCTTCTTCGATTTCATGATTTTGCATCATAATCCATCCACCGATTGTATCCACATCATCTTCTTCGATGTGTAATCCAAATAAATCTTTCACTTCTGAGATAAGCACTTTTCCATCAACAATGATATGTTGTTCGTTCACATGCTGAATTGGTGGTGCTTCATCTTCATCATATTCATCACGAATTTCGCCGACGATTTCCTCCAAGATATCTTCAAGCGTTACAATTCCGGCTGTTCCTCCGTACTCATCATATAAAACAGCCATCGGAATTCGCTTCTTCTGCATTTGAAGTAATAAATCGTGAATTGGAGTCGTTTCCATCACTTCAATAATCGGACGCATATACGAGCGAATAGATGATAAATCTTTTTGATCCTCGGTCATATATCGAATAAAGAAATCTTTTACGTTGACCATACCGATAATATCATCTTTATCTTCTCCAAAAATCGGATAACGTGTGTATCGCTCATTTTGGATTACTTTCATGTGTTCTTCTACTGAATCTTCCAAGTAGAAACCGACGATTTCTGTTCGCGGTACCATAATCTCTTTTGCAATACGATTATCAAATTCAAAAATGTTATTTACATACTTGTATTCAGCTTGATTAATTTCGCCACTTTCATAGCTATCTGAAAGGATAAGGCGTAATTCTTCTTCTGTATGAGCTACTTCATGTTCTGAAGCTGGCTTTAAACCGAATAAACCAGTTATCACACGAGCTGAACCGTTCAATACCCAAATAAATGGATACATTACTTTATAGAACATCATTAATGGACCTGCCAATAATAACGTTACCCTTTCAGCCTTTTGAATTGCCATTGTTTTCGGAGCTAATTCCCCTACTACAACGTGTAAATACGTCATAATCATAAAAGCAAGACCAAATGTTAATACTGATGAAATAGAAGGGTTTAAGTTCCATTTCTCAAATAACGGGTGTAATAACTTTTCGATTGTCGGTTCACCTAACCAACCTAATCCCATAGCTGTAACTGTAATACCTAATTGACAAGCAGATAAATATTCATCTAAATTTGTTGTTACCTTTTTCGCTGCTAAAGCACCGCGTTTTCCTTCCGCAACAAGCTGATCGATACGGCTTGAACGTATCTTTACAATCGCAAACTCTGCTGCTACGAAAAATCCAGTAAATGCGATTAAAATCGCAACCATGACTAAATTAAATATTTCCAATGAATCCCCTTAGTTAAAAAAACTAAGGTGTCCACCTCCTGTATACTATAATGTTTTCTTATTTGTTTCTTAGAAAACATAGCCCGATACAAAAATTAAAGAGGTCGGATTACACTTTTTTCTATAATAATAGAACAAGTGTCTGTATTAAAGCTGTCGTTTGACCAGATAAAGATTTCGATATTTTTTCACGTTGTGAATCAGTCAATCCATCTAAAAGCGGCTTTAACTCCGTTAACTCTGCTTCTAATCGATGAATATGGTCTGTCACTTCATTCACTTGTTTCGAAACGTGTTCATTGATACCGAGCAGCTTCTTCTTCTCCTCGATTTTCTCTTTAATCTCACAAAGCGGCATATGCATTTCTTTGCACTTCTCAATAAATTGTAATGTCTCAAATGCTGTTTCGTCGTAATAGCGATAATTAGATTGAGATCGCTCCGCTTTTAAGATACCTAGATTCGTATAATAATCAATCGTTCGTTTCGACACGTGAGCCATGAGAGCCAACTGTCCGATTCGATACACCTTCCCAACGATCTTCCCCCCTTGATTATATTACTACCATCATACAATACATAAACTGTACAGTCAAACGTGACGGTTTATTGTTCATAATTTATACAAAATTACAAGATTCACCCTATTATTATTCAATACAAGTAATCTACACTTATACAATAAAATTACTAAACTATTACTTAATCACTACATTGTCTGCACCTTTTAACCTTTCTTATTAAAAAACATATCCTACTAATAATGATTGCTTGTATAGGAGATGATTAACATGAGAAAGACACTCATTTCTCATTTTTATAATGAAGAATACCTACTTCCATGGTGGCTTATGCATCACACAAAAATATTCGATCACGGTATTTTAATTAATAGAGGTTCTACAGATCGTTCTGTTGAACTTTGCAAATTATTTGCTCCCCACTGGGAAGTACGAGATTCAAGATTCCTTGAATTCGATCCCACTAATACTGACATTGAAGTAATGGAAATTGAAAGAGAAGTTTCAGGTTGGAAGATGGTATTAAATACTACAGAATTTCTTTGCTGTAATAATGTAGAAGAATTTTTCTCATCACTTCATACGTTAGGGCAAAATATGTATGCGATTAGAATGATTGTCATGATTGATAAGCATGATTACAATTATTCAAAACTAAGATATTCCATTCCTTTAGTAGAACAACGATATCACGGGCTCTTTCCTTATAAACCAGAAATCGGTTGTGCCTGGAGATTTATACACAACCATATTGATGGCGCATATTTACCAGGCAGACATTTTACCCGGCACCAACCTATCGTTTATAACTCCCCTTCATTCATTTTAAAATTTTATTTTAGCCCTTGGAACGAACATACAAAGGCAAGAAAATTACAAATTACACCCACCCTCTCAAAAAAGGGCGTTCGATTGGGACTTCAAATACAATATGGTCGGTCCTCTGAAGAACTCGAAGCTCGATTTTTAATGTTAACTAATTCAACACAGGATCTACGTAATCATCCTGAGTATCAACAATTATTCCCTAAATTCAAACCTTAATATGTCTCATCCTATCATGCTCCACACATTTTTACGCACTTAGTCAAAAACAAAACCATTTGCATACAATATGAATACTGTATATATTATATTTTTTATTTTAGGAGGAAAAAATGAAAGCTGTTATTCTTGCTGGTGGATACGGGACAAGGATTGGGGAAGAAACACATTTAAAACCGAAACCTATGATTGAAATTGGAACAAAACCTATTTTATGGCACATTATGAGTTTGTATAGCCATTACGGGATTACTGAGTTTATTATTTGCTTAGGCTATAAAGGATATGCGATTAAAGAGTTCTTTCTAAATTACAACTTACACATGTCCGATTTCACGATACATTTAAGCGATAATACAATTACTAGCCATTCTCATCGTGTAGAACCGTGGAAAGTTACACTAATCGATACTGGTGTAAATACCGAAACGGGTGGACGAGTTAAGAAAATACAAAATTACGTCGGGGACGAACCTTTCTGCCTCACTTATGGCGATGGATTAAGTAATGTAAATATAAAAGAACTCATTGCATTTCATAAAAAGCACGGCAAAACGGCTACTGTTACAGCCGTACAACCTCCTGGTAGATTCGGTTCTCTCGTCTTAGATAAACAGTCTGTAACATCCTTTCAAGAGAAGCCACTCGGGGATGGCGGATGGGTTAACGGTGGATTTTTCGTTTTAAATCCTGATGTTTTTAATTGCATTAGTGGAGATAAGTCTGTTTTTGAAACAGACACTTTAGTTCAGTTAGTAAACAAAGATGAACTAGCCGCATATCAACATACTGGCTTTTGGCATCCGATGGATACATTGCGCGATAAAAATAAATTAGTCGAGCTATGGGAAAGTAATAACGCTCCGTGGAAGGTTTGGTAATATGTCTTCATCATCTTTTTGGAATAAGAAAAAAGTATTTATTACGGGACATACTGGCTTTAAAGGCTCATGGCTCACCCTTTTTTTAACTTCTTTAGGTGCAGAAATAGTTGGCTTTTCTTCTCATCCCCCTTCCATCCCTAACCTTTTTGAACAATGTAACGTAGCAAAAGAGTGCATAACAATTCATGGCGATATTACAGATTACGATTCTTTATTCCACGCCATGAAACAACACAACCCTGACATACTATTTCATTTAGCAGCCCAGCCAATCGTCACTACTTCATATAAGAATCCTATCGAAACATTTAAAACGAATGTTTTAGGTACTGTTCACGTATTAGAAGCGGCAAAACATATAGAAAGTATACGCAGCATCATTAATGTTACAAGTGATAAATGTTACGAAAATGATGGAAGCGGCAACCGGGCATTCACGGAAAGTGACCGGCTAGGAGGTTTCGATCCTTATAGTGCTAGTAAAGCTTGCGCTGAATTAGTTGCAGCATCATACCAAAAATCATTCTTCTGCACTAACATACTTAAACTTGCCTCAGTCAGAGCAGGTAACGTCATCGGTGGTGGTGATTGGGCAGAAGATCGATTATTTCCAGATACCATCCGTGCATATTTACAAGACGGCACATTAAATATTAGAAACAAAAACGCTATTCGTCCGTGGCAACACGTATTAGATCCTTTACATGGCTATATCCTTTTAGCTGAAAATCTTTGGACAGACGCTGAATATGCAGAAGCGTGGAATTTCGGCCCGATGAATGAACCTAACAAAACCGTTCATGATGTCATTCAATCTATAATAAAATTATGGAATAAACCACTAACAATCCTTTCTCCTCATACAAATCCCCCTTATGAATCACCTGTTTTAACACTCGATAGTACAAAAGCAGTAAATAAACTCGGTTGGACTCCTAAGTTATCAACAAATCATTCTATCGCTTGGACTGTTGATTGGTACAAAAAATATGCATCCGGTGAAAATATGGAATCTTTCACGCGGCAACAAATTGATGCATTCAAAAATTTATAAGGGGGCTATAAAATGGAACAGAAAAAATGCCGTTTTTGCCACTCATTTCTAACAAATACTTTTTTAGATTTAGGTGTTTCTCCTCTCGCTAACTCATTTGTAGCTCCAGAACACTCATATAAAATGGAACCATTTTATCCATTGCACACGTTTGTTTGTCACTCTTGTTTACTTGTGCAATTAGATGAATTTGAATCTCCGCACAATATTTTTCATGACTATTTATACTTTAGCTCTTACTCATCAAGCTGGTTATTACACGCTAAGCAATATGTAGAAATGGCGATTAAGCGTTTTAACTTAGCAAACCATTCGAAAGTAATTGAAATTGCGAGTAACGACGGGTACTTATTACAATACTTTCAAAAAGAAAATATTGAGACGTTAGGAATTGAACCAGCAAAAAACGTAGCAGAAATTGCTATCCAAAAAGGAATTCCTACTGAAGTGAATTTTTTCAGCAATGACTTAGCCAAAAAATTACCGCAAGCAGATTTAATTATCGCAAATAACGTATTGGCACACGTCCCGAACTTGCATAATTTTGTGGCAGGTTTAAAAACGTTATTAAAACAAGATGGCACGATAACAATTGAATTCCCGCACTTATTAAACCTCATATCCTTCAAACAGTTTGATACGATCTACCACGAGCACTTCTCCTATTTCTCACTTATAAGCCTTCAAAAAGTTTTAGCTCACCATCATTTACAAATTGTTGATGTAGAAGAACTTTCAACGCACGGTGGTTCATTACGTATTTTTGTAAACCATCTAAGTGACCAATCCACTATCCATTCCAATGTTACAAAACTACTCCAAAAAGAAGTCAATCACGGGCTAGATACATTAGATTGCTATCTTCTTTTTTCTAAACGCATAGAACAATTGAAAATAAGTATTTTACAGTTTTTTATCGAAGCGAAAGCTTTAAACAAACAAATTATCGGTTACGGTGCTCCAGCTAAAGGAAACACCCTTTTAAATTATTGCGGGATAGGAAAAGAGTTTCTAGCTTATACAGTAGATAAAAACCCTCACAAACAAAATCTCCTTCTACCAGGAACCCGCATTCCAATAAAATCTCCTGAAGAAATTAAACGTACAAAACCTGATTACATTCTCATACTTCCTTGGAATTTGAAAGACGAAATTATGAAGGAATGCTCTTTCATTCGTGAATGGGGCGGCAAATTTTTAGTAACAATACCAGAAGTTGAGGTAATTGAGCCATGAAAAAAATCCTTGTAACAGGCGGTAGTGGATGGATTGGTAAATATGTTGTACATTCTCTTATTCAAAAGGGCTATGAAGTGCACGCCACTTACAATACAAATATGCCTTCCCATCTTTCTTGCCATTGGCATAAAGTAAACTTACTTTGCGATGAAGAAGTAAAAAAACTCATTTACGCCATGAAACCTAGTCATCTCATTCATTTAGCTTGGGAAGCAGTGCCGCCAGCATGCTATGTATCCATTCATAATTACTATTGGCTGACATCCAGCATCTCATTGATTCAACACTTCACAGCATGCGGTGGAAAGCGTGTCGTCGTCGCAGGTACTGGCGCAGAGTATGAATGGTTTAACGGCGTATTATTTGAAGATTCACCGCTTCTTTCCTATAAAACCCCGTATTCATTATGTAAAAACGTACTACACTCCTGGCTACAATCATACGCACGACAAACAGGCCTCAGCATGTGTTGGGGCCGCATTTTTCATATGTATGGCCCTCAAGAACAAGGGAATCGACTCGTTTCTAACATTATCACTTCCTTATTAAAAAATGAGGAAGCACTATGTACACATGGAAAACAATCAAGAGATTTCCTCCATGTGGGTGACGTCGCTGATGCTCTCGTAACAGTACTAGAACGCGACGTTACAGGCACAATCAATATCGCTTCTGGTCAATCTGTACAAATTAAAGAATTAGCTTCTATCATCGCTAAGAAGATAGGAAAAGAACATTTAATAAAATTAGGTGCTATCCCTTTCTCTAAAGATGAACCTTTATTTGTCGGAGTTAATATAGACCGTTTAAAAACTGAAGCAAACTGGAAACCAATATACGATCTAAATACTGGAATCGAAGAAACAATTTTATGGTGGGAATCATTTATAAAAAAGCATAACGATACGCAACACTAAAACGTAAATCCCTCGCCCCTCTTGCTAAATCCTTATACCATTCTTCTAATTTTTCAGGCGTAATAATATGGTGCGTTCCCATTCCCCCATGCTTACTAGCTTCAGAAAGAGTCGGACCAATTTGTAATTTTCTCTTTCTCATCGCATCGTTCCATGGACTGAAACCAAACCATGCAATACATGCAAGTGGCGGATAAATCATAGATTCATGTGCAGATAAATGTCTTCCAACCGTATAACTTCCGTGTTCATGATTATGAATAAATCTACCTCTTCTCCATAACGGCCAATCTTCTGGTAAATAACCGTGAAATCGTTGTTTCATTAAAGGTATTCCAAAGTTAAGGTCCGGATAATTATAGTTAAGATCATCGACCATAATAAGCCCTTCCAGCCAATACATCCTCCCTCCCAATTCATTCAGTGATTTCCAAAACTGATTTTTATCTTGTACGCAAAGAAACTCAGTCGTATTTAAAATCATTTTCCATCCTTTTACTTCTTGTTCCACCCTCATCACTTCATGATCTGTCGCAAATGCATCAAACTCTGGATTTACAGAATCTCGCACTTCCCAATGCGGTGCGAATTTTTTACAAATTTCAACTGAACGATCTGTAGATCCTTTATTAATTAAAATGCCATGATCAAACAGTTTCGTATGATGCTTAAGCCACCATGGTAATAAATACTCTTCATTATAAAAATGAGAGATAACGGTTGTAGTAATGTAAATCTCCTCCTCTTTCTCTATTAATCTACTTTTTCATCCTACTCCTAATATACTTATCAGTTATGTAATTTGTTTCTTTTATTTTAAAAATATGTGTTTCTACCATATACTATGTGTTCTTACACAACCTCCATTTCTATTTTCTAAAGAATCAACTCCATACAATAAACATCCCAATAAACTGAAAATTACGTTATAATATCATTATAAAATCTGAAGGAGGAATGCACGCATGTACTACAACACTTCATTCGAAAACGATCAACCTGTAGGCCGTCTATAAAATAAGACGGGCATTCATTTAACACATACACTATGCCTCGTCTTAGGGAACTAATATTACCCTAAAAATAGACGGAGGTACTTCAAATGAAACAAACAATTTTAGGCGCTATATGCTTATCACTAGCAGCAAGTATATGGGGTGGTATGTATGTTGTTAGTAAATATGTACTCGACTTTATCCCACCACTGACACTCGTTTGGCTACGCTTTATCATTGCTTTTGTGGTTTTATATGCATTTTTGATAATTGCTGAGAAAAAGCAAAAGAAAAAAGTAACCATTCGCAAAAAAGATTGGCTCCTATTCGCTTGGATTGGATTTATCGGATACTTTATTTCAATCACTTGTCAATTTATCGGAACAAAATTATCCGACGCTCATACTGGCTCTTTAGTAACATCAGCTACACCTGCATTTATGGTTATATTTGCAGCGATTATTTTAAAAGAAAAACTAACCGCTCGTAGACTGCTATCTACTATAATAGCGACAATCGGTGTCATTATCGTAATCGGATGGGATATTGAAATTGGCTCCTATTTTTTCGGAACAATCATATTAGTTGGGGCCGCTATTACGTGGGCTTTACTATCTATTTATGTGAAGATTGCTGCAGCCAAATTTTCATCTTTAGTTATTACAACATACGCTATATTCTTTTCACTCTTTTTTATTACACCTTTTATGATATGGGAATTTCAAACAAACCTGATTGAAGATTTGAACATGTATGTAGTATTAGGCGTACTTTATTTAGGAATCGTCTCAACAGCAGGTGCCTTTTTCCTTTGGAATAAAGGATTAGAATTAATGGATGCTAGCATCGGTTCCTTATTTTTCTTCTTCCAACCTATCGTTGGATCATTGCTTGGTTGGCTACTCTTAAATGAGACATTAAATAGTAACTTTTTTATTGGTGGTATTCTTATTATATGTAGCGTTTTAATTACTACTTTTGAAAAGAAATGAAAAACAGGCAGAGATTCTTAATCTCTGCCTGTTCGTATAATTTCACTCCATACTCTTTACGCACTCCAATGCGATGGACGGGACAACAATTTCGGCAATTTCGTATGTTTGTCCCCTTTCGCCGCATTAACTTGAACTTGCGTAAGAAAAATACTATTTGTAAAGTCTGCTCCGCGAATATCAGCATCTCTTAAATCTGCTCCGATGAGATCCGCCCCGCGTAAATCTGCACCATTTAAGTTCGCCGCAATTAAATAAGCACCCCTTAAATTCGCGCCTTGTAAATTTTTCTTTTTCAGGTTTGCTCCCATAAGATCTGCTCCGCGGTGAATGATTCGCTTCTTACGCGCAGCATTCATTTCTTTCCATACTAGTTCGCTCGTTTCTAAAAGTAAAACATTTACTTCTGCACGGTGTAATGGAACATTTATTTTCATTAACTCATCTGAACTTAAATTTGATAGACGCTCAGTCTCTTCAATTGCTTCCTTCAGATCTTTATAAATCGGCTGCGTCGCCTTTAATAGAATAGCCTCATTCAAATACCAAAGCATTTCATGAAGCTGATGCATAACTGGAAAAGCATCATACATTTTTCTCGCATGCTTAGTATCTTTCCGCCAATCAATCCCGTTAAATGTAACTTGAGAAATTTTCTGTCCAGCGCCAAAACATTCAAATACTGTACAACCTTTATAACCTTTTCCTCTAAGATCTTTATGTATGCTACATTTATAATCTGACTGTAAATTAGAACATGGTTTACCACCATCTTTATTCACCGCAAAATCTACCGATGCTGCGAACGGCAACGCCACGCAACATAGACCGAAGCATTTTTCACAGTTTGCTTTTAAATGATCGTTATGATTAGTCAAAATGTATACCCCCTGTTGTCTTTTGACTATTTCATAATATTCTAACTGCATGAAATAATCAATTTAAAAATAAACGAGCATCTTTCATTTCAAATCACAACTTTATCATCCGATTTCCTTTCAATTGAAAAAGACAGTTTCTACCTAATGAATTATAATTAAATTATAAAAATTTAAACGAAAAGGAGAATTACTATGGCACTACAAATGAAAACAAACTGTCAAATTTGCGACCAATCGCTCGAGCAAGATTCTGAAGCTTACATTTGCGTGTATGAATGTACATTTTGCGCACCGTGTACAGAAGAAAGACATAACGTTTGTCCAAACTGCGGCGGCGAGTTAGTACGCAGACCGAAAAAGAAACAGTAAAAAGCAAAGCGATATCGCTTTGCTTTTTTTAGACAGCTGAAATTATATCAACGATTTTTCAAATATATCGAACACAACTTAAAATATATCAACGATTTTTTCAATATATCGACGTTTCGCCAAAGGATATCGACTTACCGACAAATAACGACATTTCTATACCCATTCAGCTTCAACACAACTTAAACATTTAAAAATTTAACACAAACAGGTTCTGGGACAACAACATCAGATTGTAATAGTGTTAACTTCCCTGTCGTTTCATTTCTTGAAAATAGTACAAGATTATGTGACTTTTCATTTGTAGCAACAAGGAACTTTTCAGTAGGATCTAATACAAAGTCTCTTGGCCAATTTCCTTCTGTAGATGTATGTTCAACAAATGTAAGCTCACCTGAGTTTTGATCCACACTGAAAACAGCAATACTATTATGACCACGATTACCTGCATATACAAAGCGGCCGTCAGAAGAAATATGAATCGCACTTCCTTGATTATTTTCATCAAATGCTTCAGGAATGGTAGAAATATACTGTAATTCTGTAAAGGCCCCTTCTGACGGATTATATGTTAACACAATAACCTCTGAACTAAGCTCAGTCATCACATATGCATACTTTCCATTTGGATGAAAAGTAATATGTCTCGGACCACTTCCTGGATTTACAGACAAGCTATTCACTTCTGTTAATGTACTAGCTTTTATTTCATACGTAATTAATTTATCTATCCCTAAATCAACGCCCACTACATATTTTTCATCAGGAGTATATCCCGCGTAATGTGCATGTGGTTTTTCTTGTCTTTCTTTATTCGGACCTGAACCTTCATGTGCCATAATAGATGCGGCAGGATTTACAGTTCCATCTTCTTCATTTACTTCAAAAGACTCAATCGTTCCTTTATGGTAATTTGCTGTAACTACTGTATGATTTCCACTATCAACACTCACATGACAAGGAGAAGCCCCTTCTACTACTTGTCTATTTTCTTCCTTTAGCTCCCCAGTTTTACTATCAATTGAATAAGCAGCTACACCGCCAGAGTCGCCTTCCTTAACAACAGAATAGAGATATTCATTATTTCGGTTAATCGTTACATATGTAGGGTTATCCAGCTTTGCCGCAAGTGCTACATTACTAATTTTTTTGGCTTCCGTATCTAAAGTAAACTTATATATTCCTTCACTATTTTCTTTCGTGTATGTTCCAACATATCCAATAAACTCTTTGTTTTCCTTCATTTTCATAACCCTCTCTCCCTATATTTTTCGTTCATCATACTTCTTAAAATATTTTATGTTGAAAGAGTATCCTAAAAAAATTGGAGTACCTCTTTATACGTTACCATATTTCTCTGCTAAATAGCCTTTAAACCCACTTTTTTTGATACGCTGCTATACTTTCATATTCTTCTTCCAATTGACGTGACAGACGAATATAGATTGGTGTTAAATCTTTATATTTTTCCACACTTTCCATGTTTGGTTCATGATAAAAATTTGCCCCAACCATTTCAGAAACTACATGTAACGTATCTACTTCACCTAAACTATATAAACCGAGGATTGCAGCTCCTAAGCAAGAGCTTTCGAAACTTTCGGGAACATATACGTCTTGATGGAAGATATCCGCCATCATCTGTCTCCAAAGTTCCGATCTTGCAAAACCACCTGTCGCTTGAATTTTTTTCGGTTCACCAATGAGTTCTTTTAAAGCAAGTAGAACCGTATACAAGTTATACATTACCCCTTCTAAAACAGCACGAATCAGATGTTCTTTCTTATGGTGCAATCCAAGTCCAAAGAAAGATCCTCGCGCATTTGCATTCCATAAAGGAGCTCTTTCCCCCGCTAAATACGGGTGAAATAATAAACCGTCAGATCCCGGATTCACTTTTGCTGCTATTTCAGTAAGCACTTCATATGGATCTTTTCCTAAACGCTTCGCAAGTTCAATCTCTGAAGTGCCTAATTGATCACGAGCCCACCTAAAAATCATACCGCCGTTATTAACTGGTCCACCGATTACCCAATGGTCTTCAGTTAGAGCGTAACAAAAGATTCTACCTTTTGGATCTGTTACAGGACGATTTGTTACAGCACGTATCGCGCCGCTTGTACCAATTGTAACAGCCACAACCCCAGGATCTATTGCATTTACACCTAAGTTTGATAGTACTCCATCACTCGCTCCTACTACAAAAGGCGTAGAAACAAGTACATTCATCTCTTTTGCAAGTTCTTCATCTAATCCTATTAAGCTGTGCGTCGTTGGAACAAGTTTAGAAAGCTTTTCATCTGAAATCCCTGCAACACGAAGAGCTTCCTCATCCCATTTTAAAGATTTCAAATTGAACATTCCTGTTGCTGATGCTATTGAATAATCAATGACATATTCCTTATATAACTTATAAAAAACATATTCTTTGATCGAAATAAATTTATAACTTTTTGCGAACAATTCTGCCTGCTCATTCTGTAACCAAACTAATTTCGAAAGTGGTGACATCGGATGGATTGGTGTCCCAGTACGTAAATAAATTTCATGACCATTCATATCATTCTTTATTTTTTCTGCCCAGCTTGCACTTCTATTATCTGCCCATGTAATACATCTCGTTAATAGATTCCCCTTTTCATCTACAGCAATGATACTATGCATTGCCGAACTAAAAGAGACACAAAGAATATCATTCGGCTGTACACTACTTACTCGTACAGTTTCTTTAATCGTATTTATTACTGCATGAAAAATTTCTTCTGGGTCTTGTTCTGCTGTTTCTGGCGTGGGAGAATATAAAGGATATTCAATTCCATGACTTGCAATAACAGATCCATCAGTAGAAAATAGAACTGATTTTGTACTAGTTGTCCCAATATCTACACCAATCATATATTTTGAACTCACCATTTCTTCCTCCTAACAAAAAATCGCTACAGCTATCTTTCTAAATTCATATAAAAATATCCTTATTTTAAACAAACATATCGAGTAATAAAACGCCTCCAAAAGCGATAAATGAAAGTAATGTTTCTAATACTGTCCATGTTTTAAATGTTTCTTTCACTGTTAACCCTAGGTATTCTTTTACCATCCAAAAACCAGCATCGTTTACGTGCGAAAACATAAGTGCTCCTGCACCTGTTGCAATGACGAGTAATTCTAAATTCACACCTGTCGTATTTTCAACGATTGGTGAAACGATACCCGCTGCTGTTGTTAAGGCGACTGTCGCTGATCCTGTCGCAATTCGAATTAATCCAGCCACCATAAATGCTAATACAATTGGAGATAGAGCTAAATGCTCAGACATTTGAGCAATAGCATTCCCTACGCCACTATCGATAAGAATTTGCTTAAATCCGCCGCCAGCACCAATAATCGCAACAATAGAACCGATTGGTAATAAGCTATCTTCTGTTACCTTCTTAATCGCCTTTTTATCGATACCTTGACGAAATCCAAGAAAATAGAACGCTGCAAAACATGCAATCAAAAGCGCAATTATAGGACTACCGATTAATGTGACAATCTTCATTAAAGTATCAGAAAGGGGAACATAAGGAGCTGCTGCAGCTAACACCATTAACATTACAGGTAACAATATAACTAAAAACGAGACTCCTATTCCTGGTAATTTCGTTGATTTTGTATTTACACGAATCAATTCTGGCTCATTTTCAGGAATTACACGTTTGTAAATCCATTTAGCGAATATAGGACCTGCAATAATCGCTGCAAAAAATGTAATAATGAGTGAATAAAGAAGTACCTTTCCAAGGTTCGCTTTATAAATACCAATTGCAACGATTGCCCCTGGATGCGGAGGAACAAGGCCGTGTACGACAGATAGCCCAGCAATTGCTGGTAATGCTATCAATAAAATATTTTGTTTCGTTGTTTTATGAATAGAAATTACTAACGGCAATAATATTAAAATGCCTACTTCAAAAAACACCGGAATTCCAATAATAAAACCTGCAATTAACATCGCCCATGGTAAGTTTTTTATTCCAAAGGATTTAATAAAGAACTCTGCCACTTGCATTCCTGCACCTGATTCTGCCATCATTTTCCCTAAAATTGTACCTAAAACTAAAATACCTACTAAATGCCCGAGAACACTTCCGACTCCCGTTTCATAAGCACTCACTATTTTATCCATTGGCATTCCAGACATAATTGCTAAAAACAAACTTGCAATCGTTAAACTAATAAATGCATGCCACCTCCACCACGACACCCCTAAAATAACAATTACAATCGATAATAATGTAATAATTAAAAGATACATATTCATACTCAATTCCACCTAACCCTTTATGTAAACCCTTTCAATATTACTTTATAATTAAGAGAACCTATATAGTTCTTTCTTGAGTAAAAGATACATCTACATATTGATATACACTTAAAAAGCAGATTCACATCATAATGATTTATATAAAAAGAATCTCCCTTATCAGAGATACACTTTAACCCATCTCTCTAATAAGGGGATTTCTCTTTAATAATTATAACATTATTGTGATAAACGCTTCACGTGAGCAACTTTTCCTTCTTCAAAAGTGAATGACACTTTCTTCTCTTGCTATTTTCACATAGTAAGACTCCAAACTCGGGATCCAAGTTAAACGATGAAGTTACCTAGAAATCTTTCCTCTCATGAAAAGCAATTTTCGGAAAGCCTCTCACTTTTATACATTATAATTTAGGTGCTTTCGCCCAATCTGCAGCGAACTTTTCAATACCTTGATCTGTTAATGGATGCATAGCAAGTTGTTCAATTACTTTATAAGGGATTGTTGCAATGTGAGCACCTGCCATCGCTACACGAGTTACATGATCTGGGTGTCTGACAGAAGCTGCAATAATTTGTGTATCTAATTGATGAATATCGAATAGCTCAGCAATTTTCGCAACTAAGAGCACACCATCTTCAGAAATATCATCTAAACGTCCTAAAAATGGAGAAACGTACGTTGCACCTGCTCGAGCAGCTAAAAGTGCTTGGTTCACCGTGAAGATAAGTGTAACGTTCGTTTTAACACCTTTTTCAGTAAGGTAGCGACAAGCTTCTAATCCTGCTAGTGTCATCGGAAGTTTAATTGTAACTTTTTCATCGCCACCGTTAATTTTAATCAGTTCTTCTGCTTGGTCGATCATCTCTTCAGCTGTAACAGCATCTGGCGTTACTTCTGCCGAAACAGATTCAACTTTAGGTACTGCCTGACAAATTTCTGCGATACGGTCTTCAAACTTAATGCCCTCTTTTGCTACTAAAGACGGGTTCGTTGTAACACCAGCTAAAACTCCAAGTTTATATGCTTTTTTTATGTCCTCAAGATTTGCAGTATCAATAAAAAACTTCATGATCAATTCCCTCCATTTTTTAAACGTCAATGAGTTAAATTTTTAAGATGTTTATTTCTTTTCTACAGCATGTCCGCCAAATTCATTGCGCAGAGCTGCTACTACTTTTCCCGTAAATGTATCATTGTCTAATGAGCGATAGCGCATTAATAACGACATTGCGATAACAGGAGTTGCTGTTTGAAGATCTAATGCTGTTTCTACTGTCCATTTTCCTTCACCAGAAGAATGCATAACACCCTTAATTTCATCCAGTTTTGCATCTTTAGAAAATGCATTTTCTGTTAATTCCATTAACCATGAACGGATTACTGAACCGTTGTTCCATACTTTTGATACTTTTTCATAATCGTAGTCAAATTCACTTTTCTCTAGGATCTCAAATCCTTCACCAATAGCAGCCATCATACCGTATTCAATTCCGTTGTGAACCATTTTTAAGAAGTGACCACTACCAGCTTTTCCAGCATATAAGAATCCATTTTCTACAGCAGTATCGCGGAAGATAGGTTCAACGATGTCCCAAGCTTCTTGATCTCCTCCGATCATGTAACAAGCACCATTACGAGCGCCTTCCATTCCACCAGAAGTTCCTGCATCCATAAAGTGAATGCCATCTTTCTTTAATTGCTCATATCGGCGAATAGACTCTTTATAATGTGAATTACCCGCTTCAATTAAAATATCTCCTTTTGAAAGCAATGGTGTAACCTCATCAATAACAGAATCAACAACAGCGTGTGGTACCATTACCCAAAGAATTCTTGGTGATTGTAATGACTGAACAAGTTCACTTAAACTAGATGTACCTGTAGCCCCATACTCTTTCATTTCTTCTACTGCGCTCGTATTTAAATCAAATGCTGCTACCTCGTGTTTATGATCCATTAAATTTTTCCCTAAATTTAATCCCATTTTACCTAAACCAATTAATCCTACTTGCATAATATAATTCCTCCTCAAATCATCTTTTATTAAAAATCCATATCACTACGATTTTGAATACCTTTCAACACTGATAAGTTGATCTGTCCAGAAAGGTATTCACAGTCATAGCTTAAGAATTCAATACATTTTTTGTAATTTGAACAACATTTTCTGTCGTAAATCCAAATAGATTCATGACTTCAGCCCCAGTTCCTGAAGCTCCAAATGTTTCAATCGATAATATTTTTCCTTCTTGTCCTACATAACGCTCCCAACCGAGAGATACACCCATCTCAAGAGATACTCGTTTCGTTACAGAAGACGGAAGAACGGATTCTTTATATTCTTTCGATTGGTGATCGAATAGCTCCCAGCTTGGCATTGCAACGATACGAACAGAGACATTGTCTTCTTCTAGTTTCGCTTTTGCACTAGCAGCTAAGGATACTTCAGAACCTGTCGCAATTAAAATCACATCCGGATTTTCATTCGTTTGTGCTAATACGTAAGCGCCTTTAGAAAGATTCTCTATGTTCGCTTTCGTTTCATGAAACACCGGTAAATTTTGACGGCTGAGTACTAAAACGACTGGACCATCCGTTTGCTGTAAAGCATAAGCCCACGCACTTGCTGTTTCATTTGCATCTGATGGGCGGATAACTGTTAAACCAGGAATTGCCCGAAGAGCTGCCAATTGTTCAATTGGTTCATGCGTTGGACCATCTTCTCCTACAGCGATCGAATCATGTGTGAATACGTAAGTAACAGGTAACTTTTGCAATGCAGCCAGTCGAATAGACGGACGAAGGTAATCATTAAATACAAAGAATGTACTTACGAACGGTTTTACTCCTCCATGAAGAGCCAGTCCATTCGCTGCCGCGCCCATTGCATGTTCACGTACACCGAAGTATATATTTCGGCCAGCATACGATTCTACTGCATACACTGCTTCACCTTTTATATCTGTCATCGTGGAATGAGAAAGATCCGCACTTCCACCGAAAATAGAAGGAATCGATTTCACATAATGATTAATAGCTTCCCCACTTGCAACACGAGTTGAAATCGTTTTTTCAGTATCGAAGGATAAAATATCTTTCGCTTCGATTAAAACCTCACCTGTAATCGCTTTTTCTAATTCATCTGCTAGTGCAGGGTTCAACTCTCTGTATAAGTTGAACTGCTCATTCCATTCGTTCTCTTTTTCAGTACCCTTTTGTTTCAGTTCATTAAAATGAGCTGTTACTTCTTCCGGTACAAAGAAGTCTTCCTCATAATGCCAACCATACACTTGTTTTGTCGCTGTCGCTTCTTCTACTCCAAGCGGGTTACCATGTGCTTTGTTCGTTCCAGCAACTTTTGGACTTCCGTAACCTATAATGGTTCTAATTTCTATAAGAGTAGGTTGGTCCGTATTGTCTTTTGCTAATTGAATAGCTTTTGTAATAGCATCAACATCGTTTCCATCCTCAACTCTTACATATTGCCAATGGGCAGATTCTACCCTTTTCTGAATATCTTCAGAGAAAGCAATGTTTAATTCACCGTCAAGTGAAATTTCATTTGAATCATACAGCACAATTAACTTGCCAAGTTTCATATGCCCCGCCATTGACATCGCTTCATAAGCGACACCCTCCATTAAATCACCGTCTCCAACTAAAGCGTACGTATTATGATCTATAATAGAGTGACCATCCTTATTAAACTTCGCTGCTAAATGCGCTTCTGCCATTGCCATTCCGACAGCATTGGCAATTCCTTGTCCTAACGGGCCTGTAGTCGCTTCAACTCCGGAAGTATGACCAAACTCAGGATGTCCTGGTGTTTTACTATTTAACTTTCTGAAGCTTTTCAAGTCATCAATCGAAACGTCATATCCAGCTAAATGAAGTAGGCTATATAGTAGGCTCGATCCATGTCCCGCCGATAAAACGAATCGATCACGGTTAAACCATTTTGGATGATTAGGATTGTGATTTAAATGATTCGCCCATAGTGCATAAGCCATTGGTGCTGCTCCCATCGGAAGACCCGGATGACCTGAATTTGCCGCATTAATAGCATCAATTGATAACGTACGAAGTGTATTCACTGCTAATTGATTTATATTTTGTGTCATAGTAATCGTCCCCCTAAATGCTTTCATTAAAGAAAGTACTTATTTTTCCATTTTTTGATCTAACCACCATTTAAATTCACTTTCTTGCAATAGTTCATTAGACGCATCTGGACCATATGAACCCGACTCATATTCATGAAGTGGCAATAAGTTTTCCTCAAATGCTTCAAGAATTGGTTGTATCCATTCCCATGACAATTCAACTTCTCTCCAATGTGCAAAGAATGTAGCGTCTCCACTCACAGCATCATGAATGAGTCTTTCATACGCTTCAGGTACTCCCACATCCGCTTGCTCACAAGTAAAGTTAATACGGATCGGTTCAATTTCTCCATTTTTCAATGGATTTTTACTATTTAACTGTAATGAAACATTCTCACCTGGGCTAATTTCAATTATTAATAAGTTAGGTGCTGCATTTGGATTATTATCTTGATATTGTTGTTTTAACGTATTTTTAAATTCGATTACAATACGAGTAGACTTTTCTTTCATTCGTTTTCCTGTTCGGATATAGAAAGGAACGCCTGTCCAAAATGGATTATCGATCCACAAGCGAGCAGCAACAAATGTGTCTATGTTAGAAGAAGGATTTACTCCTGGCTCCTCTTTATATGCTACAACTTGCCCGCCTTTTATCTCTCCTGAAGAGTACTGTCCGCGAATGATATGGTTGTGAACGTCTTCTTTTTTCACTTTACGAAGCGTTTCCATTACCTTTCGCTTTTCCTCTCGAATTTCACATGCGTTAATTTTTTCCGGCAGATTCATAGCAGTCATCATTAATATTTGTAACATATGATTTTGAACCATATCACGAATGGCTCCTGCCTGATCATAATATCCTGCTCTTTCTTCAACCCCAACTGTTTCACTCGCTGTGATTTGTACATTCGCTATATGTTCTTTATTCCAAATCGATTGAAGAACAGGATTTGCAAATTCAAGTGCTTCAAGGTTTTGAATCATCGGCTTACCTAAATAATGATCAATACGGTATATCTCGTCTTCTTCAAACGTTCGACTAAGCTTATCGTTAAGCTCACGCGCAGATGTAAGATCGTGCCCAAACGGTTTCTCGATCATCAGACGTTTCCATCCATCCGTTTTATCGAGTCCGCTTTCCTTAATATTTAAAGCAATTGTCTCGAAAAATTCAGGTGCAACTGAAAGATAGAACATTCTATTACCTTGTATATGTAGTTCTTCTTCCCTTTCACGAACAACTTGTAATAATCTCTCATAGTCTTCCGGCTTACCCACATCTAATGGGCAATAACGAAAATTATCTAAAAAACTTTCGAGTTCTGGAGTACCTTCTTCTCTATGACGAGAAAACGTCTCTATTGATTCTTTTATTCTTTTTTGAAAATCTTCATGAGATACTTGACGTCTCCCAAGCCCGATAACGGATATTTGCTTTGGAAGCTTTTGATCTCTATATAAGTTATATAGTGCGGGGTAAATTTTGCGTTTCGCTAAGTCCCCTGTCGCTCCAAATAAAACAAAGGTCATTGATTCCAATTTTAGTCCCCCTCTTGTTGTATAATACTGGTCAATATATTAAAAATGAATTGTACAGAAGCTCATGTCTTTATAAAAAACAAAGAGTTATCAACTTCCAATTCTTTTTATACCTCTCGCTTTCTAATTGTCCCCAATATTAATAGTGGCAATTCAAAGCATTTCTACCACAACTTACTTATTTATAGAATTTAACGAAATATTTTATATCTGATTACTTTTAGTAATTAAATAATCTTATGTTTAGTATATTAACCACATAAATTATTATCGTCAATAAAAATGTCTTGGATTAAATACTATTTATTTCGTAATACTTTTCTAAGTTTATTCCTAGTTACCATTCATTTTCAAAGATAATGATCAATATAATAAATATCAGTTTCATCAAAATCTTCAATTAATTTTTTGTTAAACTCATGGGCAGACGTTACATTATGACCAAAAGGCTTCTCTATAATAAGACGGTTCAATCCTCTTGTAGCCCACAATCCACTTTCCTTAATATTTAAAGTAATGACATCAAATACTTCTGGTATAACAGATAGGTAAAACATGCGGTTTTTCGGAATGTTTAATTCTGCTTCACGCATCTTTACAAGACTCAACAAATCTTGATAGTCCTCTATATTCGCTGTATCTAATTGACAATAACGAAATGTGCTAATAAATTCTTCTACTCCTGATTCGTCATCAGTAGATATTCTAGAAAATGTAGCAAGGGATTGTTCTACCTTTGTTTGAAATTCCACATCTGACATTACCCTTCTGCCAATACCGATAATCGAAATAGATTGCGGTATATTTTGATTACTAAATAGTTTGTATAAAGCAGGGTAAATTTTGCGTTTCGCTAAATCCCCTGTCGCTCCGAATAAAAGAAATGTCATTGAATCCATTTGTTCTCTCCCTTTTAAAACAATTGCTAGAATAGAATATATCAGCTCATTCGCTACTTAGCACAATACTGTCTCTAAAACCTCATACTTTACCAATGTTTTTTCAATACAATTTTGCCAAGAGCACGTTCTGACTCACTTATGTGGTGCGCTTTTTTTACACCTTCTACATGTAAAGGCAACACATGCGTTACAACAGGTTTAATTTTCCCACTCTCAATTAATTCTGTAATAAGAGAAAGTTCATATCCGTTAGGTTCAGTAAATATATGGTCACTCTCAATATTTTTCTCTCTTGATATCTCGGTTTGCGGAATTTCCATACCTTTTGGACCATAAATAGACGCTAACTTTCCATTTGGTGCAAGCACTTTATAACTATCCTTTAGTACATCTCCGCCTAACACATCAAATACAATATTGTAATTATACAGAAGTAGAGAAAAGTCTTCCGTTTTGTAATCGATGACAGTATCAGCGCCTAGATCCTTTACAAACTGCATGTTTTTCGTACTAGTCGTTGTTGCAACATGTGCACCGAAGCTTTTCGCTAGCTGAATAGCAAACGTACCAATCCCGCCAGATCCAGCATGAATTAAAACCTTATTACCTTTTTGAACATTAGCGAACTTCACTAAACTTTGCCAACTTGTCAAACCTACAAGAGGGATTGATGCTGCTTCTTCAAAAGATAGATTTCTCGGTTTTTTCGCGACATATTTCTCATCTACAGCCACGTACTCTGCATAAGTACCGTTTCGTTCAATATCTGGACGACTATATACTTCATCCCCCACTTTAAATGCTGTTACATTTTTCCCTATACTAGCAACTACACCTGCAACATCCCATCCTAAAACGAGCGGGAAGTCATAAGAAATTACATCTTGAAGTAAACCTTCACGTATTTTCCAATCCACGGGGTTTACACCAGCTGCATATACTTCAATCAGTACATCGTTTTCTCCCCATAGGGGTGTTTTCATTTCAATCTCTTGTAGTACACTTTTATCTCCATATTGCATAAGTCCTATCGCTTTCATTCTTTCCACTCCTTTACAATGCAGGGAAATGAGGAAGTACTTCTTCCCCTAGCTCATCCAACACTTCATTAGCCGGGCGTTGACCATCAAATAGAGCAAGGAACAAATGATTCACACCAATACTTTTATATATATCAAGTAATTCAATTAGTGCCTTACGTCCTGTACGGTAACCTAAACGTATCGGTGTAGGACGTTCATTTGGATCTTCAGATAAGTCTAAATGCATCGGTTGTATAAATGGTTTGAATACATCTGGATGATAATCCTCTACTAGTTCTCTCCATTGTCCAATTGCTGCCGCCTGATGCACCGGACTACGCGGGTAGTACATCCATCCATCACCATGTTCAGCGAACCAGTCCATATTTTGCTGACTAAAACCTGTAATAAAGGTTGGAACACGTTTAGACGGTTTTGGAACTAAATTCGCTCCATTCACTTCTCCTAGTGTCGACTGGATAGACGGGAAGTTTTTATACAAAATCTCTTCCAAATAAGCAAACGCTTCTCTAAACTTTTCACCTCGTGTTTCATGACTAACACCTAACGCCTTGAAATCGGCACGTCGGTCACCTGATGAAACACCAAGCATAATTCTTTCTGGAAACAGTTGATCCAATGTCGCAATTTCTTTCGCTACACGCAATGGATGGCGAAGTGACAATACAGTTGCCGATGTTCCGAATGCGATTTTCTCTGTTTTACTTGCTAAATACGTTAAATAAATCATCATATCGTAAATTTGACCTGTTGCAGGATCACCAAAGTCAGGGTCTTGCAGTAAAACATCGCGAAGCCATACGCCTGTAAAACCATATTGTTCCGCTTTTTGTACCAACTCTACTTGTTTTTCCATCGTTGGAACATGAAACTGATAATTTTCAATCGGAATGTGAACTCCTAACGTAAGTTGATTTTTCGCAAACATACGATTATATCCAAAATGATTCGCAAACTTTTCCATGTGTTTCACTCACTTTCCTTCATTCATATAAATCTATACTTTTCATATTTCTTCTCAAAATTCATAGGCAATACTGTAACACCACATTGTTGCCGATTGTCATCGTTATAACTTCTTTGTGCTACGAGTGTTATTATAAATCGGTCATAACATGAATAACAGTACGTACTTTAAAGTGATGTAGGCACTTTTAAGTACCTATACTACATGCTTGCTTATCACTTTCAGCATTAAGTCATGCTGCATAAAATAACAGTTCCCCTTCCTTCAGCAACTTCCAAAGTGACTTTTGCATATGCGCTACACTATTTCACGCAATCCCCTTTTCTTTATAAAAATTCCTCAAACAAAATGATTGACTTGGAGTGAAAGGAGCTTAATTACAAATGAATTATATATTCAGAATATCAGATATTGCAAAGAAAACAGGATTAAGTACAGATACAATTAGATACTACGAAAAAATTAACCTTCTTCCCCCAGCTAATAGAAATGGGAATAATAATAGGCAATACGTTCAATTAGATATCGATCGAATACTTTTCATTAATCATCTAAAAAGAACACAAATACCATTACATACAATACAAAAATATATGGAATTCTCACGAACCAGATTCATAATATTATACTTATTTTTTGTACTTTGCTATGCTATAACCACGAACAGGAGGTAAGGACCAATGAAAGCACAAATTATCCATTCTTTTGGAGATTCATCTGTATTTCAATTAGAAGAAGTTGCAAAACCGAAACTTTTACCAGGTCATGTTCTAATCCATGTAAAAGCAACTAGTGTAAATCCAATCGATACAAAAATGCGTAGTGGCGCTGTTTCATCAGTTGCTCCTGAATTTCCAGCTATTTTGCATGGTGATGTAGCAGGTATTGTTATAGAAGTAGGAGAAGGCGTTTCAAAATTCAAAACTGGTGATGAAGTATATGGATGTGCCGGAGGTTTTAAAGAAACTGGTGGTGCACTTGCAGAGTTTATGCTTGCTGATGCACGATTGATTGCTCACAAACCTAACAATTTCACAATGGAAGAAGCAGCTGCTCTACCATTAGTCGCAATTACAGCTTGGGAATCTTTATTTGATCGTGCAAATATTAAATCAGGTCAAAATGTGCTCATTCATGGGGCTACTGGTGGCGTAGGACACGTAGCCATTCAACTAGCTAAATGGGCAGGTGCTAAAGTTTTTACAACTGCTTCTCAGCAGAACAAAATTGAAATAGCCCATCGTCTAGGAGCAGACATAGCTATTAATTATAAAGAAGAATCTGTTCAAGAATATGTTCAAAAACATACGCATGGCAACGGATTTGAAGTTATATTTGATACAGTAGGTGGCAAGAATCTCGATAACTCCTTCGAAGCTGCTGCAGTCAATGGAACTGTCGTAACAATTGCTGCTCGTTCAACACATGACCTCTCTTCTTTACACGCAAAAGGACTCTCTCTGCACGTTACTTTTATGGCGTTAAAAATATTACATACAGATAAACGTAATGATTGCGGAGAAATCTTAACGAAAATAACGCAAATTGTAGAAGAAGGCAAACTTCGTCCATTGCTAGATTCTAAATCTTTTACATTTGATGAAGTTGCACAAGCACATGAGTATTTGGAGTCGAAAGAAGCAATTGGGAAAATAGTGTTGAAAAACGTTTGGTAACTAAAATCCGATAAAAATAACGATTGCTCGTTGCTAGAAAGTAACAGAGTAAATAAAACTCCTTTATTGCTAACATCATTTATCAAACTTCATGCTGCTAGCGATCATAGGAAGAATAGTAAAGTTACATAAAGGTCAATTTATGTAACTTTATTTATTTTTTTAATCCCCTCTACATGTATGTTACATACATGTCCAACGGAAAAGTTATTGATATATCTGAATTACGAAAACTTCAAATTGCTGTCCCTCTTCCATAAGAACCTATATATCTAAAATTTACTGTTGAACTATCTAATCCTTGAAAACCCCAGCTGAATCCAACTATATAATTTCTTACAGTTAAAATACGAAAATAACCCATATTTTGAGGACCTCAATTGCAACCCATTTTCTGAATAAAAAATAATATTAAATTCATTAATTTAATGTGATAGTATATGTTGAACTCTTCATGAGACTATCATTCATATTACTATTTAGGAGGATTTATGAGCAATCAAAATAATAATGAAGCACCAAATAAAATGGAAATCGTAGTCATGATTTTAGGACTATTTTTACCACTCTTCCTTCCTGCTCTTCTAATGCTAGCATTAGGGAAATGGATGCCAGATGAAATTGTATATTCTGGAGTCATGTCATTATTTATTCTGTCCATCGAGTTATTCATAGTAGCTGCTATTTTTACTAAGATTTTAAGTGTATGTGGATTACCTGAAAAGAAACTAGATGAATTAGGATTTTTAGGATTTACGATTTCAGTGGTTACATCATTCTTAGCTACTTATGTAGGATATTTTGGCATAGCTAAAGTTGAATTAACTTCGGTTCAACTATCACCTCATGGCATTTTAATTATAGCGATAGTATCCACAATTATCTTAACTATTTTATTAAAGGTTTTAGAGAAATTTGATAATCAAGACGAGCTAGATACAAATAAATAAAATTGCAAACTAAAAAGGTATGCTTCAAATAGAGCATACCTTTTTCTTGATTACCAATTTAACATGAGAGATGCCACAGCGCTAAAAGCTTTTCATCCTTTACAACAAGTCCAAAAATAACAGCCGGATTTTCTTATAATAGAAAATCCGGCTGTTTTCATATCGCAATTCGCTTTTTGTATATTTCCGTTTATAGATAAAATACAATTCACTCGTCTTACCATCTTTACCTTCAACAGAATATTATGTTGTTTTTAATTTATTAAAATACACTACGTACTAATCCCCCGTCTATTCGCAACGCGGAACCATTAATTGCTGAAGAAAGTGGACTACTTAAGAAAGTGACAAGATGAGCAATTTCTTCTGGTCGAATAAGTCTTTGAATGATAGAGGTTGGTCGATTCTCTTTCATAAATCGCTTCTCAGCTTCTTCTATTGTCAATTGCTCATTAGGATACAGACTATTTAACATAGTCTCCACTCCTTCCGTTAAAGTCGAACCAGGCATTATAGTATTAACAGTCACATTCGTTCCTGTCGTCAGCTCAGCTAAACTGCGAGAAAGTGAGAGTTGCATCGTTTTAGTCGCACTATAATGAGCCATTTCTTGAGATGGCATAATGGCTGCTTCGCTAGCAATAAAGATAACTCTTCCTTCTTTTCTTTCAATCATTTTTTTTAAATACGAGCGAGTGAGTCGAACACCACTCATAATATTGACTTCAAAAAATTTAAACCAATCTTCATCAGGGATATCAAAATATTCTACAGGTTCAAAAATTCCTAAGTTGTTAATAAGAATGTCTACTTCAGGGTACTTTTCAATCACATTTTGGCACCCTTGTTCTGTTCCTAAATCAGCTACTACGGGTTGAAGGATAGCATCAGGATACTGCGCTTGAATTTCTTTTATCGTTTGATTAACATTTTCTTCACGGCGTCCATTAATAAAGACAGTAGCTCCTTCCGCTACTAATGAAGTGGCAATTGCTTTTCCAATCCCTGCCGTAGATCCAGTAACCAGTGCTGTTTTTCCTTTTAATTGCATATGCATATAGATCCCTCCCAGATTCATGTGCTAGATTATTGACTATGTTGGAATAAATAATTACGTTTATATTGTGGTTCACTTCTCTTATTTTTAACAGAAAATAAGCAGATCCACCCTTTTTTCAAAAGAGTATAAACGAAAGTTATGTAGCTATTTCACTCTGTACTGAATTAAAAATCGAATTTATCAGCATTTTGATCTACTCGATAATTCTGATTCAAATCATTTTGCATTATTCTAATGTAAAAAATTACATCAACAGCAGAGTAAAGCTAAAACCAACTAGTAAATACCATTATGGTCCATATTAACTAGAAAGAAAATTACGCACTTTAAAGTTCCATAGGAACAAAAAAGTGCCCTGTATATCATAATTTCTAACTTTTTATATTTATTAGCGTAGTATCCTTTTCTATCATAGAAAAGAGTGTAAAATTACATATTCTTAAATACAATTATAGGATTATTTTTATCCTAATTAACTCAAAACTATATAACACACCTGTAACATAACATTCTAAAAAACCTTGCAGAAAAATTCTACAAGGTTTTTGTCTATGCATACAAATTAATCATTACATTAAAATAAAAGGGTTTACAATTCATCACAATAGTATTAAATATAAGCTGCTTTAAAGGCTTGTTGGACAGCTTGTACTTCTAATGAGTCTTTACCATATAAGTTCGTTGCTACACGAATACAAGCTTCTTTTAATTCTTTAAAATCAGAAGTCATATTTAATTCATCCGTATTTGCATAATAGAAAATATCAAACATTTTATCTTCTCCAATGCCTTGTACATTTACTCCATTATGATTTCCACCACTAGCAATTAAATAAGCTACTTTATTAATAATGCTAGAGTTCGTGTGTACACCACCATAATCATGGTCAGCATCAATAGGTAAATTGTTATAATGTCTATAATCTTCTGGATATCTAGAAGAGATAGATGATGGGTTTTTCATATCTCTAAATATACGACCTGATTGTTCCCCCATTGTCCAATTGAACTTTCCGTTATTAGCATACTTTTCAACTGCGACTCCTAAAATATCAGATAGAGCCTCATTAATGGCACCAGCTTCTCCTGCGTACTCAAGTCCAGACTCATTTCTTGTAACCGCGTGTGTAAACTCATGTCCTGCCACATCAAATGCTCTAACAATTGGATCTCCGTATACTAGCATAGCCCCATTACTAAATGCATTAAACCACTGCTTAGGATTTCCTATATTCTTACCATTTGTATTCCAGCCATGAACGACAGAAATTACTTTTTGTCCATTATTATCAAAGCTGTTTCGGCTATATTTTTCTTGATAAAAATCATATACTTTCGTTGCTAAATAATGTGCACTAACTGCTTTAGGATCTGTAAAATTTGTAGAATTACTTGTTACTAAATCATCTAAATAACCCCATACATTTCTTCTATAATTATTATAATCTTTATAATTCGCAGTATACGTTTCAATTCCCTTACCACGAGAATAATCTGCAAGAATGTACGTTCCATCACTTCGTTGTGTAATTCCAAATGTACGATTCATACCTAAGTCATCTTTTCCTGTTCCTGTTAATTTTAAAGGATCTTGTGATTTATTTGCTGTCGCAGATTGGACAATACTACTATCTACTTGTATACCCAATTTTTGAACGAGTTCTTTTAATAGATTACCACCAAAAGCATCAATTAACACTGTACCAGATACATATTCAGGTGTAGATGCACTAAAAGTAATTTGGTATGCGTTTGTAGCTTTATTTGTATTTTCATCTACATATACCACTTGTTTAATTTCTGGTTCTTCAATAAATGTGAGATCATCCCCATAAATGTTAAAAAGCTGTTTCTTTGCATCCTCTTCTGATAGAGTAATAGGTTGTTTCAAATCTTCCTGTTGTTGTAGATCTTGGGCACTATCCCCCGAAACACTCGTAAGTACACCATCATCATTAATATGTGCTGTTAGTTGATATCCGTATACATCACGTCCTTCATATGTTTGTTGAAGACGTACTAATGTAGTACCATCATAAGATTTACGACTTTGCGTAACATTATAATTAACTTTTGATTCAGTATTAACTTGCTTTGATGATAATGCTTGTTCTGTTTTTCCTTTTAGCGCATCCTTCGCTACATTTTCTGCCGATTTTTGAGAAGGTGCTGTTAAATTACCTGTTCGGAACGTATCTTCCTTTGTTTCCACTTTTAAATCTTCTGTTGCTGCATGTACTCCTCCATAGGGCATAATCGCCGATAACACCATTCCTGTAGTTAAACCTACCTTTACGAAATTATTCATATCCTTACTCCCTTATAATCGTATTATATAATTAAATAAATTTATTTTGGAATTTTAAGCATAGATAAAAATTTTAACTATAGTCAATCGTTTTTACATACCTCTACATACATAGTTTGCTACTTTTTTAGATTCAATTCATTTCTCAAAAATCACTCATTATATAAGCTATCTTTATATTTATTCATATACGTTATTTTTTGTGGTTCTGATAACATATTTATTGCCATCCACACATTCTTTTTCATTTCTAATTTTTGCATTGGTATCTCTTTTAAAACAGGATTCCTTATAATTGCCTCCATTTCTCTATCAATTCTTTGCATAAGATTTTCTTCTGGATTATTTTGCAAATAAGTATTTTTCAATCCCCATTTTGTCATTATAAATTCATTTGTTTTATTCATAGGATTGATAATAGTAGCTTTACTAGTTAATCGTTTTTTTATTTCATCATGATAGATTTTAATTCTATATCCTTCTTTTAGTGGAATGATATCTTTTACAATTGTTACATTTGTTCCTTCCATTTCCTTCGTATAAATTTTTTGACCTTTCTCATTAAACACCTCTATTGATGCATATTTTTCACCTGCATAATAGCTATGAGGCGTTTTTGTAGTAACTGTAAAAACAGCTCGCTTTTGCTCTAAGTCTGTATTTAATTCAGCAAACTGATCATCTCCTAATCCTAGGAATTGAATCGTTTCATTTACCAACTTGCTCACTTTCATTTCGTTAACATCAATAGTTAGACTATTATCTTTTTCTTTTACATAGACATAATACGAACTAAAATGGTACATACTATCCGTTTTTTCACCTGAAATCTCAACTGTATAAACTCCATTTGGTACGTCTTGTAAATTGATATCTGTTGTTTCAATTGTTTTTTCTTGAATAACTGTATTCCCTTCTTTTAATTTAACTTTTCCTCCTTTCAATGTATCTATTTCATTTGTATTTAAGTGGATATGCAAATTCCCTTTTAGTCCAAGTGAAGCAATTTGCTGATTCGTAACTATTTCAAAGTTAGAGTTTATCGGAATATCAGGATCAACTGCAGCTCTTGCTTTAACTAATTGTGATTCAGGCACTATATAAGCTAAAGAAGTAACAGCCGGATAACCTTTCACTCTATTCATCTCTATTTGTTTATGATTAAGCTTAAAGCCCCAGCTTTCAAAGACAGGTGTAAAATCAACTTGTCCATTCTCACTATAATGCTGATTCATTAAATCAGGTAAAGAATGGTCACCTTTTTTAAAAGCAGCATTGCTAGCTAGTTTTCGATAACCTTGATACATTTTTGCAAAAGCTTCATCACCAGCTTTTTGTTTCGCCATCGTTAAAAGAATGAGTTTTTGTCGTAAATCTAAGTCATCATAATTTTTATTTTCTTTCATTAAAGCATTGTATAAATTCCGTTCTACCTGTCCCTTCTTCCCAAAATTAAACAACCAACCAACTTGATCTGCTTTTTTGCCGTATTTACTATATTGATATTGAACACCAAATAGATTATTAGAAACTTCTCCTGTAAATATTCCCTGATTATCAAAACCAGCTTGGTATCCATGAGCGATTTCATGTAAAGTTCCCCAACTTAGTTTATCTAACCACATCTTTGTGCTATCTGTACTATTCGCTGTCCAATTTGCGCCATAATAGGCACCGCCAGCACCGGATATATCTGCTTTTAAGAAATAACGATTTTGACTTTTTTTATTTTCAACCGTTGAGCCATCTAACCCAATAATTGAATCATACATTGTAAAAATATCTTCATAATAAACAATTAACTCATCCAACGATTGAAAATCTTTTAAAGACCTTACTAACTCTTTATCTTTTTTAGGTACAAATAATTGGAAACTCTCCCCTTGAATTAATGCATACTCTCCATCAAATTGATCCCATGTATTAAAAAATTGAGATACATTTCCCTGTTGTTTATAAATTGGAAGAGGTTTAGTAGCACTTTTATTCTCTACTTGGTACTCAAGTATGGCGCGCTCTTCACCACCATACGGAGTATCTATGAAAGGAACTAAAGGCGTATCACCTTGAATGGTAACCCATTCATTTCCTACTTGTATGGATTTTTCATTTTTTGAGTCATTAGATAATAAGTGTAATGTTAATTTGTCTTTAAAATTAGGATTCGTTTGTCTTACCTTTAATGGTGTATTTCTCTGCAAGATTAATCCTAAATCTTGTCGATCATGATATTTCCCCTTACTTATGCCTGCCTGAAATATCCACGTAGGCTCTTCTAAACTAGTAATTTCTTTTACATTTGTTCGTTCATCAGCATGTAAGTGTATATTTCCTATGAGGAAAAACATTGTATACATTATGCTTATAACAAGTAACCTTTTCATTTGTACATCTCCTTTTCTATTTTTTATATACAAAATATAATAAAATCCTCCTCCTTCTTCACTTATAACTGTGGTCAGTAAGTTACTTATCAGTGTAATTATTATAGTTACATTAAATCGTGATTATCAATCATTAAATGTATGTAATTTTGCATATACAAATATTTAGTGTTCATTGTTTAAATATCATACAATTTCACACTTTTATTTCTTCTCTTTCAGACATAAATCAAAAAACACGAAGACTTTAAAGTCTTCGTGTTTTTTGAAATATACATATTGTTACACTTGTCATTGAATTCATAACTAGAATCTTTTTACTCATGAAAAAGTCAATTTTCTTCTCGATAATATCCATACCTAAACTTTTACAATTTATTAATTCTATGTCTTGCCTCTATTTGATTTTCTAGTAAAATCTTTACATATCTTTCTTTATAATATTTCCTAACTCTGTCCAACTTGTAATACGTGGGATATTGAGATGTTGATTGTAAGAAGTAGTTTTTGCATACACATTTATCGGTTTTCCTATTAACGTTTCTAAGACAGCCGGCTTATCATCAAAGAAATAGTTTAATTTTATTTCTTGTATAAAGTGAATTTTTTCTTCATCCTTCATTCCATAGAAAAAGCGATCTTCATGTACCGGAAAACCTTTTTCTATTAACCATTTTTTTGTTTGCTCACCATGCTCTTTAGGCCGCGCTGTTATATAGTATATTTCATGTCCCTGTCTTTCTAATTCTTGCAATGTCTCTACTGCATACGGAAACGGTGAACAAGAAGTATAATAAATCTCATCCAGCAAACTATTCCACATATGACCGCCTTCCTCCGAAGTCATGCCAAATGCTTCATGAATTTCAATTGTTTTTAAAGAATGAAATACATCCAATCCTACTTTTTTGTTTAATTTTTTATTATATAAATGAAAAGCATGCTGCCTCAAATCAATTAATGTATCATCGATATCAAATCCAAACTTCACTCTTCATCGCTCCTTTCTGCAATCCATTTATCGGAAAATATAAGTATCTTTTTTTCTCCTTATTTCTCATCTTTCCGATATTCTGGATAACCAATAAATCTATAATCTTTTCCAACCTGGGTAAATGATATATCCTTAAATTCAATTGCATCTTGCATTTTAGTAATACCAGTCCCCTCTACAAAGCTAGGCGCCAATCTGCCCCCAATAATTTTAGGTGCGAAATATAAAATAAGTTTATCCATCAATTCATTTTCAATAAACGAAGCATTTACCTCTCCACCACCTTCAATAAGCAGGGAGGAAACTCCTTTTTGCCCTAAAACATCAAGCATTTCATATAAGTTTATATGTTTTTCTCCGCTAGTAACAAATACTTTGACTCCTGCATTTTCTAATGCCCTCCTTTTTTCTGTTGCATGATTACTTGTTGTAAATATCCAGGTAGGAGCTTCTCCATCTGTAACAACGTGAGCTTCCATTGGTATGCGTAATGTTGAGTCCAAAATTACTCGAATTGGATTTCTTCCATTTGGAATACGCGTTGTCAATGATGGATTATCCTTTTGGACAGTATTCGCTCCTACTAAAATGGCTGCATTTTCGTTTCGTATTTGGTGTACTTCCTGTCTTGCTTCTGTAGATGTGATCCACTTACTATCCGATAAAGAAGTAGCAATTTTCCCATCTAATGTAACACCCGATTTAATCGTTACAAATGGGCGCTTTGTCAAAATATATTTATTAAAGACTTCATTCATCTTTTTAGATTCTTTTTCACACACTCCTACAAGTACTTCAATACCAGCATCTTGCAAAATTTTAATTCCACGTCCAGAAACAAGTGGATTTGGATCAAGTGTAGCAACTACTACCTTCTTAATTCCTGCTTGTACAATTGCTCCTGCACAAGGGCCTGTTCTACCATGATGAGAACAAGGTTCAAGAGTTACATAGATTGTACCGCCACGGGCTTGTTCTCCCGCCATACGTATCGCATGTATTTCGGCATGTGCTTCTCCGGCCTTCATATGTGCTCCAATCCCTACAATTCGATTATCATTTACAATTACAGATCCAACCAATGGGTTTGGAGTGGTTTGTCCCTTCATAGCCTTAGCATTTTCTAGTGCTAGCTTCATATATAATTCATGCTCAAGCATGTAAGTGCCCTCCTTCAAAATGTCCAGAACGTTGAATCTTCGTTTGCAAATATTTCTCATTAAACTCTGAGATATCCCCCCATAACGGTTCACGACTCGTAACATTTAATCCAGCTTTTTGTAACGCTTCTAATTTTTTCGGATTATTTGTAATAAGTTTTACAGGTTTTGAGCGTAGCGCTTTTAACACTTCAATTGTATCCTCATAGTTTCGAACATCATCTTCAAAACCTAGGTTTAGATTAGCTTCTACTGTATCTAATCCATTTTCTTGCAAGAGGTACGTCATCGCTTTACTAAACAAGCCAATCCCTCTTCCTTCATGATTCGCTAAGTAAAATAAAGCACCTGAACCATGTTCTGTAATCATTTGTAAAGACTGCTTTAATTGGAATCCACAATCACAACGTTTACTACCAAAGATATCACCCGTGTGACAAATACTATGCATACGAATTAGGGCATCTTCAGAATTCTCAAAATCACCATATACAAGCACACTAGATTGTTGCATATCAGCTAAATTGATAGATGAAAGTTTTTCAATAATTCCTTCTACACTATTTGTAACCTCACTACATTGCAACCAAGAATACCATTGGAAAACTTTAGTCTCCCCATATAAATTAATTGGCAATTTGATAGGACCTACTAAATAAATACCCTTTCCATCTTGATGTATAAATTTAATTTTATCTTCTAACATATGAATTGTATCTGTTGTAACCATTAGGTACCTCCTAGTATAGAGAATCTCTAAAAAATTCCCTTCCATCGTTATATTTTTTATTGTTTAACTTACACAACGTAAGTGTTTTTACAGATGATATTCTTTTTTCTCTCAGCTTATATGCAATATGTATTATTACAACTTTGGCCATTTAAAGAAAAGAAATTCACTTACATAAAACAACTTAGTTACTTTATGTAAGTTAGTATACAATCGTAATTAATTTACGTCAAGTAATTAATTATAAAAACATTTGTTACTAATAGTAAGATGTTATATAATTTATTTTAGGAGGTGAAGGAAAATGAATGATTCTACATTATGCCCTCGCTTTGAAAAAGGAATGAAATTTTTTAGTCAACGATGGACAGCACTAATTATTTACCAACTTTTCTCTGGACCTCAGCGCTTTTGTACGCTTGAATCTTCTCTTCCTGTGAGCGGAAGATTACTTTCAGAAAGATTGAAAGAATTAGAACTAGAAGGAATTGTCGAACGTAAAGTCTTTCCTGAGACACCAGTTCGTATAGAATATTCTTTAACTCAAAAAGGATTTGCTTTAGAAGCTATTATTCGTGGAATAGAAGAATGGTCACAGGAATGGATAGAACTT
The DNA here is from genome assembly GCF_037120585.1 of Bacillus sp. CCNWLW194. NCBI lineage: Bacteria > Bacillati > Bacillota > Bacilli > Caryophanales > Bacillaceae > Bacillus > Bacillus sp. CCNWLW194. The sequence goes on from NZ_JBBBBL010000007.1 coordinate 247,839, forward strand.
GAGGAATAGTATAAAAGCTTTTTCGTATATAGTTTTAAGTAATCAAATTACAGATACCTATGATTAAAACGCTAGTTTTTCAAGCATTTATGAAAACTTAGCGTTTTTTAATAAATAAAATGTAAGAAATAAAACAAGGTGATCAAAACGATCACCTTGTTCCTTTAAAGGTTAAAATAGTGTTTTTAACGCTTTTATTCATACATACTCGATTAATAAAAAGAACGAATAAACTTTTTTGACGAAACAGTTTTTTTCACAATACAGTTAGCTTCCTCCGCTATTTGCGAACAGTAAGACCACTACTAATTAAAGCTTCACTTTATTACATTTGAATATTACTTATGAAATTTCACACGCTCTTCAAGTGGTTGGAATTCTTTTTCACCTGGTGCAGCTGTTGGATTACCAAATGGCATTTGTGCAATTAGTTTCCAATTAGCAGGAACATTCCATTCTGTTTTCACTTCATCATCAATTAATGGATTATAATGTTGTAAAGACGCCCCTAATCCCTCTGCTTCTAATCCTGTCCACACGACTAATTGGTGCATACCTGATGCTTGGTGTGACCAAATTGGGAAGTTTTCAGCATATGCAGCAAATTTTTCTTGAAGCGATTTCACTATTGCCTCATCTTCAAAGAATAGTACTGTTCCATAACCAGCTTTAAAGGAATCCATTTTTTGTTGCGTTCCTGAAAAATCTCCATCTCCAACTACTTTTCTTAATGTTTCAGTTGTAATATCCCATAATTTATTATGAGCTTCACCTAATAATACAACTACTCGCGCAGTTTGCGAATTGAAAGCTGAAGGCGTATATTTCACAGCAAATTCCACAATTTCTTTAATTTTTTCATCTGATACTTGTACCTCTTTATTAATCCCATAGTAAGTACGTCTTTCTTTCAGTGCAGTATAGAAATCTTTTGTCATAATTCATTTCCTCCTAAGTTTTAATATTCTTCAAAATGATACATCTCGAAGATAATACGCGTTTAAATGAGTACATTTTTAAATCATTGAACTCCATAGCACCAATTGCCAGTCATTCTTAATCTAAACACACTGCTTCCTTCAGTTGACCTAAAAAACGTCTTATAACATCATTGATAAAATCTAGTCATCATTCAGTACTATTTTACCCATTCTCTATTCATGTATCCTGCGTGTTTCATATTTACAGAAATATGAACTGTAGACGTTAAATTGATGGTCAAAAAAGCCAGGAAGCGTTTCTAACGCATTACCTGGCTTAATACATTTTAAATTCCACTAAACATTCTTAATGAATAGTAGCTAATACTATACCCGTCACTTATTTAACGATTAACATCTCATAAGGATGTTGTTCCATAAATCTGTTCTCCCAAGGAATCTCTAATGACTTCCAATTTGAACCGCCATCTACCGACTGATAAACACCTTTATTACTAAATAAATAGAACGTTCCATCACTTGTTGCCTTTAATACTGGTATGATTGTTCCTTTAGGAGTTGGTAAACCTGCATTCATTTCTGTCCAAGACTGATCTTTTTCTTTCTTATAAATATATGATTCACAATTTCCATTATTGTAATCATGTGCTACGTGTGGATTTGACGATGTCGCAATAATAATATTTTCTGGATCAGTTGGATTAACTGCCATTTGATATGCGTAATGATGCTTTAGCCCACTACAAATATAGTTCCAAGTCTTACCTCCATCACAGCTCTCCGCATACTCATGACCTGGTTCTTTCAAGAATGAATCACCTAAAACCCCGTATAAACGATTTGGCACATTGCGATGTGATTTAAGAACGTGAATATCTTGAGGATAGTTTCCCTCTTTTTCCTCAGTCCATGTTATACCGCCATCTACGCTTTTAATTAATCCACCTACCTCAATAGTCGTATAAATGGTTTCTGGATTATTAGCATCAATTTCAATGTGTTTTACATGGTGTGTATATGTTCGTTGAGGAAAGAACCATGATGAATACGATGGCATTTGTCGATAATCAGTTAGCAGCTCAAAACTGTCCCCCCCATTTTTAGATACAAACATTGCGCTCGGTTCAGTTCCTACATATACGATCCCGTTACCGTCATCACCCTTCGCTCGAGATACAGAAACTGCTGTAATAGCTCTCATATGAATAGCATCGGCTGGGAACACTTCACCAAAGGAAGGTAACGTACCAATCGCTTCCCAAGAACTTCCTCCATCTTTACTTCTCCATAATCCCCTATCAAAAGTACCACAATACATTCTTTCTTGGTCGTATGGGTCAGAAGCTAAAGCAATCGGATTAGCACCTACAAACTGTGAGTGCACGCTCCATACTGAATCTTTTCTTTCTGCAATTACAAGTTCTCTATCAAACGCTAATATGAATTTTTCCATAACTAAAATCTCCTCGTTTCATAATATATCTACTGTATCATTTAAATTTTTGCCGTTACAAGTTATGAGATGACACTTATATGCTATAGCATATAAACAATAAATTTTATAAGCAATATGTGACTAAAAACTTACATTATATAATTTGTTAACTTCACATCAGTATGATGAACAAGATGTCCTGTTAACTCATATAAGTCCATATGCCACCTCCAAATAAATCGCCATTTACATGCTATAGCATATATAATATAGAATGCATTATTTTATGTCAAACATTAATACTGTTAATCAGTTCTTTAGATCGCCTAAAGTAATTTAAAAGTCATAATATAAACAGAAACATTTTATTGAATAGAAAATAAAAAAAGAGTGCAACTTTTGCACTCTTTTTACTCATTTTTCTTAGAAATCAAAGTTATCAGGATCTGGACCAACGCGGTGATCTTGATTTAACGCATCGATTTTCTCCATATCTTCTTTCGTTAACTCAAAGTTAAATACATCAGCATTTGCAATGATGCGGTGTTCTTTCGTTGATTTTGGAATTGTAATTACTCCATTTTGAAGATCCCAACGTAAAATAACTTGCGCTGTTGTTTTAGCGTGTTTCTCAGCAATTTCTTGTAATGTTTCATTATCTAATAATTGACCTTGCATTAGTGGTGACCATGCTTCCATTTGAATACCCTGTTCTTTACAGAAAGCTTGTAATTCTTTTTGTGTTAAACGAGGATGGTATTCTACTTGGTTGATCATCGGCTTAATTTCTGCGTCTTTTATTACATCTTGCAGATGATGGATTTGGAAATTACTTACGCCAATTGCACGTACACGCTTTTCTTTATAAAGTGTTTCTAACGCTCTCCACGTATCTTTATATTTCCCTTCTACAGGCCAGTGAACAAGATATAAATCTAAATAATCTAGTTTTAATTTTTTTAAACTCTCTTCATATGCCGCAATTGTTTCTTCATATCCTTGGTCTGCATTCCATACTTTTGAAGTGATAAATAATTCTTCTCTTGAAATTCCTGTTGCTTCAATACCTGCACGGATCCCTTCACCTACTGCTGCTTCATTTCCATAAATCGCCGCTGTATCGATACTACGATATCCTGCTTTAATTGCTGATTTAATTGCTTCTACAAGTTCTGGTCCTTCTTCTACTTTAAATACACCTAAACCGAACCAAGGCATTTCTACACCGTTATGCAATGTTGTTGTACTTTGTAAGTTTTTCATTTTATTTTCTCTCCTTTTATTTTACTTGATCTCGTTTTTCTAATGACATACTCCACGCCGTTAAAATAACAGCACCTACTACCATAATGCCGCCTACCCAAGCTGTATGAATTAACCCTAACGAGTTCGTTACAATACCGCCTAAATAAGCACCAAGAGCAATCCCAGCATTAAACGCCGCAATATTAATTGCCGATGCAACATCGACAGCACTCGGTACAAATCGTTCAGCTAACATTACGACATATACTTGTAACCCTGGAACATTCATAAATGCGAATAGTCCCATGAAAATAATTGTAATTAGCCCAGCTACTTTAAATGGCGCTGTAAATGTTAAAACAAATAATATAATCGCTTGAATAAAGAACATGTAAAATAGCGCTCGAATTGGATTATGGTTCGATAATTTACCGCCAATCACATTCCCTATCGCGATTGCGATTCCATACACTAATAAAATGATAGTAACTGTATTAGCTTTAAATCCTGTTACTTCTTGTAATAACGGAGATAAATACGTAAATGTTACGAATGTACCACCGTATCCAAGTGCAGTAATGATGAAAACAAGTAACAGTCTTCCGTTCGTGATCAGTTTAAATTGATCGCGGAATGATACAGACGTACCCTTTTTCATATTAGATGGAATGAGAATACTATTTGCAATTAAGGCAATAATTCCAATTACTACAATTGCTAAAAATGATGTTCTCCAGCCAAATTGTTGACCAATAAATGTTCCAATTGGTGCCCCTGTAATAGTCGCAACTGTTACACCAGTAAACATAATTGCAATCGCGCTAGCACGTTTATTTTCTGGTACAAGTGCCGCAGCAATCGTTGAACCAATTGACATAAACACACCATGTGAAAGTGCAGACACAATTCTCGCAATAAGTAATACAGTGAAGCTTGTTGAAACAGCCGCGATCCCGTTACCAATAATGAAAATAACCATAATCCATATTAATAACGTTTTTCGTGACATATTAGCTGTTAATGACGTTAATACTGGAGCACCAAATGCTACGCCTAACGCATATAAAGAAACTGTTAAACCAGCTGTTGTCACCGATACATGTAAATCTTCCGAAATAGATGGTAATAAACCGACACTAACAAATTCAGTTGTCCCAATCCCAAACGCACTAATTGCTAGCGCTAATAACGCAAATATACTTCTTCGATTCGTCTGAACTTCTGAAGACGATGCTGTATATGAATTCAATTAAGTTTCCCCTCTTCCCTATAATTCCTATCATAATAGTGCGATAAAAAGGCCCTTTTATCTTTTAAAAAATACATTTAATCTCTACAAACACTATTATGAATGGTTTCATTCTCTTTTTATAGAACGCACTTTAAAGTACTATAGGTACTTCTTAGTACCGTACTTCTCGCTCTTCTCTCACATGTACTATTATGAAATACAATTAACATAATGAATAGTACGTACTTTAAAGTGCTGTAGGTACTAAAAAGTAACATAGTTAATTACTAGTACCGTAAAGCTTGTTTCTCTCTTACATGTGCTATTATGAATGATAATCACCCTAATAAAAAGTACGTACTTTAAAGTACTATAGGTACTAAAAAGTAATATTTACATAACCTAGCTTATTTTGCTCAAAAATTGACATCTACATTCAACGAAGAAAGGTAGCATATAAAGAAACACACTCTTCCTAGAGAGGCGACTTTAGAGGGTATTACTTGAAAAGTAAAGAATCATATTCATTACCGCAGACAAATAACAAAAAAGGCAAAAACGAACAGAAATATGTTCATTTTTGCCTTTTTTATTTAATCATTAAAATGTACGACTTTTGGAAAGAAAGTCTTTATCGGCTCCTGTTACACCGCTTTGTCCCCAGTTTCCTGGAATCATTTCACGAATAAGAATTAGCACTTTATCCAAAGGTGCATGTGTATATTTAGAGGTTAATTGTGTAAGTTCATTTACCCACTTATCCTTTGTCTCTTGATCAAATGTATTCCATATATCGATCTTAATGATAGCCATTCCATCAACGTTACGATCCGGTGTATCATAAGACTCTTTTGTTTCCCAATTGGACACCCTACTTTTCTCAGCAAAGGTAGCATCACTTGCTACAGCTCCAGCCTTCCCCCAATTTTCTTTCTCAAGTTCCGTGATCAACACTTGAATTTTGTCAGGGACAATTTTTAATCGTTTTATTGTAAGTTCAGTTACTTCATAAATAAATTCCTTTTTTTCTTCTGTTGACATCGTTGGCCAAGTATTTAGCTCAATTAATGGCATAGTATTGCCCCCTAAAATTAATTATCTATTCACTAGCTACAGCTATTGATTCAAATGATTTTTAACTGCTCTTATTACCAATTCGTGATCTTCTTCTGGCGGCAATCCTGAAACTGTTATCATTCCAATAACCCCTACGTTTTTTATTCTGATAGGAAAGCATCCACCAAACGCAGCATATTCCGAAGTATCTAAAAGATATTTTTCATTATATGAGATTCCAGTTATTTCACTTTGTATCTGCATATAATACGAGCTATGATCATGCAGGGAAACAACTCGTTTTTTACGCTCAATCCATTTCGTATTTTCCTCATTTGTCCCTGTCATCTTGAAATGAAATAATTGCACACCGTTTTTTGTTATATCAACAGCAATTAATTTTCCCTCTCGCTTTGCTGTTTCAACAATAAATAAACCTAATTGCAAGGCATCTTCATTTGTAAAAGAGGAAAATTGAAGTGTTTCCTCCTCTTTTACAATTTGTTTACTAATTTCATTCAAATTTGAAGTACTCATATCTTTAACCTCCATAATCGTTTTATGCCACTCTAGCATTTCGAGAAATTATTGAATTCTAAAGTATCAATTCAATCAATCTAAATCTAAATAAACTGCTGTAAAATCAAGTAGCTAGTACCGTAAAGCTCATTTTCTTCTTACAGGTGCTATTATGAATGATATTCAGGGTGATAAAAAGTACGCACTTTAAAGTGCTATAGGTACTTTAAAGTACTTTTCTACTCATCCTCCTCTTACAGAGACTATTATGAAATATATTTAACTTATTAAAAATGTATGTACTAATGAATAATATTTTTAATAACAAACTTTTTTGCTCAATGGTTGTAATTCAAATTCATCATTTTTTTATTAAGACAAACGAAAAATAAAAAGAACCTAGCCGATACTAGATTCTTTTTTAATCAAAAAACACTCTTATATTTCTCGTGTCTCGTTACAAAATACTTAGAATAGAACTTCTACTAAAGGCTCATTTTAATTACAGTAAAAGATTGGTGAAACGAATACATTACACCACCTAAAAATAGGAGGCAACAAAAATGAGTGAAAAAACAGCAGGCTTTTCACAAGTAAATCATGTTGGAATTACAGTAAGTGATTTAGAAAAATCTATCGTTTTTTACGAAGCATTAACAGGTAAGAAAGTATCAAACATCGATGAAATTGGCGGAAAAAGAATGGCGCAAACTCAAGGACTTGAAGATACTCGTATTAAATATGCCAACCTTCACTTAGACAATTTAAATATCGACATTCTAGAATATATTGTTCCTAAATCAGATAAAGCCTCTTACTCAAATGATCAAATTAGTGCGATGCATCTTTGTTTTGAAGTAGAAGATATTGATGCCGCTGTAGAACGTCTAAAAGCAATTGGAGTAGAACCAGATGGAGATCCAATTGTCTTTCAAGAAGAAGACGGCTTGAAATCTGGATTTGGTACAGGAGTTGCCTACTTCCGTGATCCAGATGGTACTAATTTAGAGCTAATTGCTCCAAAAGGTCCATTTAGACGTGAATAGTGAAAATAAATTAATACCGAAGCAGCCACCTTATCTGAAAGGTGGCTGTTTGTTAATAGATTGAATAAAAAAGGACAAACTCTCCAACGTGAGAAGTTTGTCCAAAAAGTTTTTCGTATCCACTATTTTTACACTAAAACTAACAATCGTGAATTAGAATAATGACTTAATACTTGCTAAAACAGTAAGGACACCTACAATAATAACAAATACGTTGCTCATTTTCCCTTTGTATTTAGCTAGTACCGCTACTTTATTGATTGCATACATCGGTAATAGACATAAGATAGCAGCAACTAATGGACCGCTAAGTGAATCAATAATTCCAAGAATACTTGGATTTGCATAAGCAACATACCAGCATGTTAATACGACAAAAGTAAGGATTATTGTCTTAATTGTTTTTTCTTCTATATCTTTTCCACGTGTTTTACCAAACTTCATAATCACGTCACGCATTACCTCATATGCTCCGATATAGTGACCAAGGAAAGACTTTGTAATAGCCACAAAAGCAATGATAGGAGCTGCAATAGTGATTACAGGCGAATTAAGCTCATTAGCAAGATATGAAAGGATTGATAAGTTCTGCTCTTTTGCCATTTTAATATCATCTGGAGTCAAACTCAATGTACTGCTCCAGACGAAGAACATAACAACCGCAAATGTCATGATATAACAAACCTTTTGTATTTGCGCACATTTAGCATCAGTGGCTTCGATACCATACGTAGCTCTCTGTTTCACAACAAATGATGAAATCATAGGTGAATGATTAAATGAGAATACGATGATTGGTAGAATCATTAATATCGTTCCAAAATATCCTGTTCCCGTTGAAGCAGTAGAAACAGCTGAAAAACTAAGCATTGACGTATTCCACTGTGGAATTAAAGATATTGCGATAAAAAGTAGAGAAGCTATGAAAGGATACACTAGCATACTCATTACCTTTACAGTAATATCTTGACCAAAATTCAGTATAGCGATAAGACCAAGAACTAATACAAGTGATAAAATAGCCCTTGGAGGTTCTGGCATGTGCAATTGATGCACGATAAAACTACTTGCAGTATTTGTAAGCGCAACCGAATACATTAGTACGATTGTATAAATTGAACCGAAATATACGATGTTAAAAATGATACTCGCTTTATTTCCGAAATACTCTCTAATTGTACCTGTGATCCCCTCATCAGCAGAATTAGAAGCGTATATCATTTTAGCAAGTGCCCTATGTGAGTAGTACATAACTGGATATGCAAGTAATGTAATTAGTAGTAAAGATAATAAACCACCTGAACCTGCATTAATCGGTAAAAAGAGCACCCCTGCTCCAATTGCAGTTCCAAATAGACTCAATGCCCATGTAGTATCCTGCTTATGCCACTTTTTCGGATCTGCATATTGCTCATTTTTTAGTGCGGTATTTTCAGCTTGAACTTCTATTTTCTTTGCAGTATTCCCGTTCATATAATAACTCCCCCTTGTATCTATTCTTGCATCTCCCTTTTTAGCTAACGAATATTTTCCTTTTTTGGAAAATGAATTCCTTACAAGTTGCCCCACATTGCATGTCCTTCATCATAATAAATCCAAATTGAAACATTCGCTAGTTAGCGTCCTAATATAATTGTTAGCGTTCACAAAAAAGTTTACTCGTAATATCCGCTCTTTATATAAAGACCCTTAAGAGAACAATATAGAATAGACTTCATAAATACGTTGCAACATTTCTAATAACAGTGTATTACTTTAATGGTTTCTCTTTTTTACTTTTAACAGTAAATTTAGCTAAACCGGCCTCTCTTAATTTGCGAGGCATTTCTTTCTCAATTCTATACATCACTTTAATAACTTCGGCAGCATTTATGGTATTGATTACACAAGCCACTGAAGCACTTTACATACATTTCGCCTCTAATCACACACCTTTCTTACTAATAATCGCATTTTTTATATTTTCTCCAGAGATAATAAAATTTCTCTCGACGCCCTCATTATAACGTGTATATTTATAAAATTAATATTTTTATATTTTCAGAAATATTTAATAGGTATAATTTTATATGGATAATAATTTACAGTTAGTACGCAACCCTTGTTCCTATCACTTAAAATTGAATTAATTAGCATAAAATACAATAATATATTACTTATTCAAGTTACTCATCATACAGATATTTATATCCTTATTTGTCAAAAAATTTTATTTCAAACTAGAAAAGATATTCTAATAAACAATTAATGTAATTAAAAATAAATATCGTTTTGAATGTATAAACCATTTTTTAGGATATATATTATCTCTATTGCATTGATATACATTTTTAGGAAGATACGTTTTTTACTTTATGGCAATAAGAGACCACTAACACTTAAAAAAACTACGCTAAACGAAAAAAAATAAAATAAGCTACCCATATCAGGCAGCTTATTTACATAATAATCATTATCAGGAGTGTGCAAACACCTCAATACAATGTCATCTTAATTCTAGTTTTTTTAACTCTTCTTCAGGAATATCTCTATGTCAAAGTTTACGTTTATATTATTTTCCTTTTTTACAATTGCCTGAACAGAAATACAGGGTAATATAAAACTAAGAAAACACATAATGCTAACCATTGTTAGTCTTATTTCCATAACATCAATCCTCTCTTTTAATAAGATGCAACAAAAGAGAGGATTTTATTGATTATTGCACAACCTAACAAATTAAAACCCCTCATTAACTAACTCTTTGATCGAGTTTAATTTTGAAGAAAGCTCGATAAACCATTCTTCGTCTCCTGTTAATAATGCAAGGTCTATAAGATAAAGGATTTGCTCCTTATTTATTACCTTTGATTCAGGGAGCTTGTTAACATGTTTACTAAAGAGTAAAATCGCTTCGTTTATTGTGTACTTGTCGTCACGTTTCACTATACTAACTGTAACTACATCTTCCGCTTCATCAAGTGATACAATGTAACCAACTATGAATTCACCCTCATTTGATACTCCTCGAACCCAATCTCCTACTTTTAAAACATGATTATTATTTGACATCATACTTTTTCACCTTCTTACAAATTATTTTTAATGACGATAAACAAGAAATAAAAAACAAAATTAAACTGTAATATTTTCTATTACATTTAATTTTTAAAAACTTACGACTATATAACATTTAAGCCGTTTAACGTTCTTGATTGATAAGATCAACAATTTCTTGCATTGTATAGTTCTTTAAGTATTCACCTAGATGTTCTTCCGCACCTAAAAAAATAGTGAAGAGAACTTTTTGCATATTCAAACCTACAATACACTGATCATTTGATTCCGGACACTTAGGTTGCAACGCACCTTCAGAGGTTATTTGATAAATATGCCAGAGGTTAACTTCACTTAAATCCCGAGCAAAAATAAAACCTCCACCAGTCCCCTCTTTTGATTGAATAAACTTATGTTTTTTTAACAAACTTAGCACTTTACGAATGCGTACTGGGTGAACACCTGCACTTTCTGAAATAGCATTACTTGTTGACATTCGGTCTGGCTGTAGAGCTAAATAAGTTAAACTGTGAATGGCCAAGGTAAAGTCGCTGCTCATGGTTTTCCTCCTACGATAAAGAATAATGTTTCTGGCATGTTAACTTACTGTAGCCATAAATATTACAGATACGTTAGTCGAACATTAAAATATATAAAATTCATTCTAATCATGAAGAAATAAATTCTTTTATATTCTATCCGAACTCACCTATATCCCATAACTCCATTTCGCTTTTTAAATTAAAAATACATTTAAAGACTCCATTGTTTCTTCACTTGCTCTTCTGCCAACTGTTTGATTTTTGTCCATATCGTATCTTTATTCACAATAACATTTGTTTGATAATTTCTATCGTTATAATTAACTGTAACGCATACTTCTATCATTTTTTGCTTCCTCCTTTCAAAAAATTTTTTTATATTTAATCGCTGACAAATATTAGGTTTAGTTATAATCTCTAACCTATAACTTCAATTTTTAAATAATCCAAATTAAAAACCCCACTGTTTTTTGACTTGTTCTTCTGCCAACTGTTTGATTTTTGTCCATATCGTATCTTTATTCACAATAACATTTGTTTGATAATTTCTATCGTTATAATTGACTGTAACACATACTTCTATCATCTCCGGTTTCCTCCTTTCAAAAAACTTTTCTTGAAAAATATTACTTATTAATTAGCCAACTTTTGCAGTTCAATATTTAAGAACGTTCGAACGCTACGTGGTAAAAATTTACGAATTTCTTCGTCATTAAAACCAATCTGTAATCTTTTCTCGTCCAGCATAATTGGGCGACGCAACATTAGCGGATGCTCAATTATTAATTTATAAAATTCATTCAGCGAAAGCTCATCTATATTTATATTTAAGTCTTGAAAAGTTTTGGATCTAGTTGAAATAATTTCAGTAGCACCCTCTTCAGTTAAACGAAGAATGGATTTAAGTTCATCCACTGTCATAGAATTGGATACGATATTTTTTTCAGTATAATCAATTTGATTCTCTTCCAGCCATGCTTTCGCTTTTCGGCATGAACCACAGCTTGCTGTTGTATATAAAACCACCATATTTCACTCACTCCTTTAATGTTCTTTATGAAACGTACATTTTAAATATCGGTTATTGAAATGTATTAAAAAAAATTACAGTTTAGAATCAAATACACGTAATATTATTTATTCGGCAATGTTTCGTTTATTTCTACTATTCGTTTCTTTTCATGCTTCTTTTATAAAATGATTGAAACTACATTTACAGATGATGACAACTCACTTCTTAAATCTATACTGTAATTTTAAACCTTACAGTTCTATTAATCAAATGTTAAGTCTTGGATTAATTAATCATTTTTTTGTGTGGATGGTTCCCATAGTATTATGCTAACCAATTTCCAATGCACTTCAAAGTGCATTTTATTCATTTCTTACTTACATGTTTTATTATGGACGATATTTAGCATAATAAAAAGTACGCACTTTAAAGTGTTATAGGTACTAAAAAGTAACGTATAAACTTTCTAGTGTAGTTCTGCTTACTTCTCTCTTACATCGGTTATTATGAACGATATTTAGCACAATAAATAGTACGCACTTTAAAGTGTTATAGGCACTAAAAAGAAATAATTTTAGTATTACAACGTATTTAGGTCCAAAACTGTAATCTAAATTCATCAAAGGAGTTTTTTTATGAAAACATATAATATTCCTGTAGAAGCGACTTTAGAAGTTATTGGCGGAAAGTGGAAAGTTGTTATCCTTTGCCATTTAAAAAAAGGAACAAAAAGAACGAGCGAATTAAAACGTTTAATGTCTGGTATTACTCAAAAAATGTTAACACAACAATTACGTGAACTAGAAGAAGACGATGTAATCCAAAGAAAAGTGTATGACCAAGTACCACCGAAAGTAGAGTACTCTTTAACGGATTACGGTTCTTCTTTAGGAGCCATACTCGATTCCCTCTGCACTTGGGGAGAAGTTCATCTTGAAAAAAACGGGAATACGTCCATGCTTATTACAGCTGATGAATAGTAACTGTTCCTACTATATTGAAAACAAAAAATAGGTTGAGGCAATACTTGCCCCAACCTATTTTTTATGCCTCTCTATAACTTTTTGCGGTAATGACTGTTTCGAATTCAAAGGTTTCCGGCAAATGATCGGCGTAAGAGTACTCAAAAGTTCGTCCATCCGTTAAATAGGCCACTTGTTCAACTCTCATTAAGAAATCTTGATTTGTTAAGTTCATAAACTGCTTTTCCCTATCATCTGGGCGAACCCCTTTGACCCTAACAACGGATGTTCCTACTTCAAGACCTAGTTTATTTTGAATGTGCGAGTAGATCGATTCCTCTAAAACCGAAGCTTCAACACCTGGGATCACCGAAATAGGCATCCATGTATGCTCCATAATCGTTGGAATACTGTGAATGCTGCGGAGGCGGATGATTTTATATACAAAATCCCCCACTGAAATGCCCAATTTTTCAGCAATGATTTCATCGGCACCGACAATCGTAAACTCGATAATTTTACTTTCTACCTCATTGCCGTAAACAGCTTTCGTACCTGTTAAAGTTTGAATCATTCGTGCCTTTTCCTGCTGACGCCAATCTTGAACGACTGTTCCACTTCCGCGGCGGCGGATGATGTATCCGTCTCTCACTAACAGATCCAGCGCTTTTTTAATAGTAAGAGCTGAAACACCAAATTCTTCAGCAAGGACGGGGCTACTTGGAATTTTTTCATTAATTTTATATTCGCCGTCTAAAATTTGCTGTTTAATTTTTTGGTAAATGCCGAGGTATTTTACTTGTGTTGATCCGCTTGCCATTTCCATACCTCCTTTATGCTGTATTCCCTCTTCTATTCATTCAAGTTTAAAGCCTCAAGTTTGTAAACTGAAGGTGATGGAGCAACAAATCCGTTTTCCAAGATTTCAATATTCGTTACCGCTTCTTCGTCTTTCACAAGTTTTGGAGCACCATTTACAATTGTTTCATACGCTGCATCATAGAAACGACCGTAATCACCAAGCGGCGTTTTAATTTGTTTTTCAATCCAATCACCGTTTGCATTGCGATATTTCGCCACTCCATAGTACATCGGCGAATCTTCGCCAAATCCTGCACTCTCAGGCATAATACCCGCTTTCAGATCATTTTCCTGCTGATCTTCACCGTATTTAATAAACGATCCATTTGTTCCATGAACGATAAAGCGTGGATAATCTTTCGCTACAACATGGTTTGTTTTCAGTTTAATTTTCAGTTGATTTCCGTAATGTAGACCAACATCGAAATAATTATCAACCGCACCTTCCACTTCATTATTACGAATATCGTACGTCACAGTATCTGGACGGCCAAATAATGAAATCATACGGTCCATCGTATGAATACCTAAACTGTAGAATGAACCTTCTTCTTTTGGAGCTTCATGAGAGATGGAGCCAGGACGGAAGTAATCAATGTGCGATTCAACCTCAATAATATCACCAAGGAATCCTTGTTCCACAACTTGCTTAACAGCTAAGAAATCACCATCAAAACGACGATTTTGATAAGGCATAACTACTACACCTTTCTCTCGTCCTAAAGCTAATAATTCTTTCGCATATTCTACTGTATCGCAAAATGGTTTTTCAACGATAACCGATTTCCCAGCAAGTATAACTTTTTTCGCTAATTCGTAATGCGTATGTGCTGGCGTACAGATTGTCACTACTTGGATTTCTTTGTCATTCAACAATTCGTCCAAATCAGTAGTGAAATAAACACCTTTACTCTTATATGGAGCCGCTAATTCTTCACTAATTTGGCGGCCAAAAATCGTTTTTACTTTTATATTTTTACGTGTATTTACATACGGTAAATGATAGCGGTTAGCTGATTTTCCAAATCCAATAAAGCCCATTGTTAATGTCATATTCTTCAACTTCCTTGCTTATAAAATTTTGTTTCTATTTTTATTATATATTTTTATTATTAAAAGTATATAGTTTTAATTTTAAATATATATAATAAATAAAAAAAGTCGGATACAAATCATTTCGATTTTCATCCCGACTTTTTTACTTTAAGTTATGAACCTATAAATTTAAACATTGCTTAAGAGCTATTAGATCACACTCTTATTCATACATATAAGAACGTGTCATCGGAATTGTATCGTTAATACCTTTTGTAAATACAAATTGATGTAAATCAATATTACCTGTAAAGAACGAAGCTGCACATGCATTTAAATATAAACGCCACATACGAATAAATCGCTCATCTTTCGTTTTGCGAACTTCCTCCAGTACGTTTTCAAAATTTCGAGCCCAATGTTGTAATGTTTTCCCGTAATGTCTACGTAAGCTTTCCACATCAACAATGAAAAATTGTTCATTTGTCATGTTCGTGATTAATTCATTAACAGCAGGAACATATCCGCCAGGGAATATATACTTTTCAATCCAACCATTCGTAGCACCACCATTAGCCGGAGAAGTAATACAATGAAGAAGAGAAATTCCGCCATCGTTTAGCAGTTCATTCACTGTCTCAAAGTATTGCATAATGTTGTCTTTTCCTACATGTTCAATCATACCTACACTAACAATTTTATCAAATTTACGATTCTTAATATCGCGGTAATCAAGTAAGGATACTTCAACTAAATCTGTAAGTCCCTCTTGTTTAATTCGCTCGGAAGTTTTTGCATATTGTTCCTCACTTAACGTTACTCCCATCGCTTTTACACCGTACTGTTTAGCGGCAGCTGTAATAAGCTCACCCCATCCGCAACCAATGTCTAATAGTGTATCACCTTTTTGAAGGTTCAACTTTTTCAAAATATGATTCACTTTATTATGCTGAGCTGTCGTTAAAGAATCTTGCTCATTTTGGAAATATGCACAAGAATACGTCATCGTTTCATCAAGCCATAATTTATAGAAATCGTTCCCAATATCATAATGATGAGCAATATCATCTTTATTTTTTTGTTTTGAGAAATTCCATTTACTTTTGAAATATTGCAACTTACTATCACCTAAAAAGCTATCCTGCCTTTTATAAATAGATTGAATTGCTTTTTCAAGGTTACCCTTTATTTCAAGGTCCCCATTCATATATGCTTCACCGAATGCAATAGAAGGATCCTTTGCAAGCTCTTTTTTTGAAAGCGGCTTATGGAATGTTACATGAAATTGAGGTTCCCCTTCTCCATATTGGATTGTTTCTCCATTCCAAAGTGTAATTTGAACTGGATCTGAAAAAAGATTTTTGAGTATTTTTTTATAAAAAAGTTCTTCAATCATATAAACATCTCCTACTAAAAAAATTGAACAAAAAACTATTCTAGTTAATAAGTCTTTTTGAACATAGCTTAAAACCGTTATGGCTTCTTGCTACGAGTGTCATTATAAAACGGTTATATTATGAAGCATAGTACGTACTTTAAAGTGATGAAGGCACTTTTAAGTACCTATGATGAATGATAAATTAAACATTCACCCTACTAAAACAGCTGCCGATATGGTATAGCCCCTTACTTTTCACCATAGTAACTTTCTAACGTTTTATACTGAAAAAACACCACCTCGTCATGGGGTGGTGTTTTCAATATTACATATATAGATTTCATTTAACTTCACTATTTTTTCTATCTATGCATCTTTCTCCCCATGCAGTTAATTGGTTTAATACATTTTGTAAAGACCAACCATAATCCGTTAAGGAGTATTCTACTCGAGGTGGAATTTCTGTATAGATTTTACGTATAATCACACCATCTTCTTCTAACTCACGTAATTGCTGAGTCAACATTCTAACAGAAATTTCAGGAATCAAACGTTGTAACTCACTCGTTCTCTTTGTCCCTTTCGTTAAGTGACATAAAATAACGACCTTCCACTTTCCTCCGATAATTTCTAAAGTTGCTTCTATCGGTATATTATATTGTTTCACGCGTGCTCCTCTCCTTTTTTCTAAATTTCTTCTCTATTGTTGCGTAAAAACAAATAATTTTCTATACGGCACATTTTAGTTCCTACAGCACAAAAAAGTACCTATATTACCAAAAAGTAATTATGCTACTTAAAAAATCTCCCTATATATACATGACAAAACAAAAAGAAAAAAACGAACATATTTTCGTTCGTTTTTTCCTTGTTTATTCAGCTGCTGTTATGAGCATAGATGTGTTCCCATTCTTGTCGAGATGATTTTCTCCCCAGTGACAAAGAGAATCGAGTATAGCATCTAAAGAATGACCGTAATCAGTTAAAGAATACTCTACTTTTGGCGGCACTTGATTATACACTTTTCTCTCGATTACACCATCTTCTTCTAATTCACGTAATTGTTGTGTTAACATCTTTTGTGTAATACCAGACATTAATTGTTTTAATTCGCACGTTCTCTTTTTGTCTTTCTTCAAATGACAAAGGATAACTACTTTCCACTTCCCACCGATAACCTCTAAAGTCGCCTCTACAGGAATATTGTATGTTTTCATATAAAAATCTCCTTTAATAATGTTATAAGGCAAGTAAGCTAAAGATTTAAATATTACTTTTAAGTATCTATAGCACCTTAAAGTACGTACTTTTTATTGTGTTAAACATGTTTCATAATAGCATACGTAAACAGTAACTGAGTAGTACGGCACTAAAAAGTACCTGTATTACTTTTTAGTATCTATATCACTTTAAAGTACGTACTTTTCATTATGTAAAATACATTTCATAATAGCATTTGTAAGAGTTGAGTGAGTCATGCAGTATTAGAAATTACATTTTAGTACCGTACTTTAAAGTGCGTACTTTTTTAGCTGTTTCAATACTTTTATCATGCATTTTGTCAGACGATGAAATGACATGTTTTCATTTTCACATCCATTCACAATGATTTATTAATTTTTAAATACTTTTTAGGAGGATATCTATAATGAGTAAATTACTAAAAGAAAAAATTGGTTTTGGTACAGCACCACTGGGAAATATGTACCGTAATATCCCAGAAGAAGAAGCAATCGCTACAGTGGATGCTGCTTGGGAGAATGGCGTTCGTTACTTTGATACAGCTCCACTTTATGGATCTGGCTTAGCAGAAATTCGTCTTGGCGAAGCACTATCAAAAAGAAATCGTGATGATTACTTTTTAAGTACAAAAGTAGGTCGAACGATTTCAGATGAACTAGAAGATCCATATGCACGTGATTTAGGTGAAAAAGGCGGACTGTTCGAATTTGGTCGTAAAAATAAAATGATCAATGACTACAGCGCAGATGCAACACTTCGCTCTATCGAGCAAAGTTTGAAACGTTTAAAAACAGATCGACTAGACTTTGTTTTCATTCATGATTTAGCACAAGACTTTTATGGTGATGAGTGGATTTCACAATTTGAAATTGCTCGAACAGGAGCATTCCGTGCGCTAACACGCTTACGTGAAGAAGGCGTCATTAAAGGCTGGGGACTTGGAGTAAACAAAGTAGAATCGATTGAACTTATGCTTGATTTAGAAGAAGCGAAGCCAAATATCTCCTTACTAGCTGGTCGTTATTCATTACTAGACCACGAGCGTGCATTGCAACGAGTAATGCCGGCAGCTGTAAAGCATAATATGGATATTGTCGTTGGTGGCCCATATAGCTCAGGTATTCTTGCTGGAGGTGCTCACTTTGAATACCAAAAAGCATCACCAGAAATTATTGCAAAAGTTGAGAAAATCAAAGCTCTTGCAGATCGTCACGAAATCAGCATCAAGGCTGCTGCATTACAATTTTCATTAGCAAATCCAGCAGTTGCTGCCGTTGTTCCTGGTGCAAGTAAACCGGAACGAATTGCAGAAGACCAAACTGCATTAAACACAGTAATTCCAGCAGCATTCTGGGAAGAAATGCGCGAACAAAAACTAGTAGCACCTAATGCACCACTACCAATCAACGTAAAATAATTTGAAACCTTAATCAGTGGGATCATTCCCCACTGATTATTTGCTCGCAAATATCGAGATAAAAAGGAGCGTAATGAACATGGCACATACTACTACATCTATGGAAATTTTCGGTTCACCTGAACAAGTATGGCAATTAATCGGAGGTTTCAATTCCCTTCCAGACTGGTTACCTTATATACCTAGCAGTAAATTAACTGAAGGCGGTCGTGTACGTCATCTAGCTAATCCAGATGGCGATACAATTATAGAACGCTTAGAAGTATTCAATGATAAGGAACGCTACTACACGTATTCAATCATGAATGCACCATTCCCAGTCACTAATTATCTATCTACAATCAAAGTTAAAGAAGGTACCGAAAGTAACACATCGTTAGTAGAATGGTCTGGTACTTTCACTCCTGTAGAGGTTAGTGATGAAGAGGCAATTAATCTGTTTCATAGCATCTACAGCGATGGACTGAAGGCATTGCAACAAGCATTTTTAGATTGATCTACTAGAAACAACGAAAAGCAGAGCGATATCGCTTTGCTTTTCGTTGTTTTTAGGTATATGAAATTATATCGACGATTTTTCAATTATATCGATCACAACTTGAAATATATCAACGATTTTTTCAATATATCGACGTTTCGACAAAGGATATCGACTTACCGACAAATAACGACGTTTCAGCACTATAAAAACAGCAAAGCATCCAGTGCTTTGCCGCTTATCAAATTACTTTTTACGTATGAAACAACTTTCCTTCTACCGCCTTAATATATCTTTCAGCAGAACGTTCAACTGCCTCATTTGCATTTTCTTTTACTACTCGATGAAAAGCGTTGTATAAGCGATTAAACTGTAACGGCTTCACTCGATTCACCATTTCTTCCACTTTTCTCGCTGGTAATGGAATTAAGTTTGGATAGCTGTACATGAAGCTTACCCATCGCTCATCTGCTACAACTTGAATAATATCCCCTGTTAACAAAATTCCTTTTCCAGCATTACCTTCTTCCAAATGCAAGACAGATCCTCCTTTGAAATGGCCTCCTAAACGATGGATGACCAATCCATCAGCTAATTTCAAAGACTCACCAGACCAATAAATAATACGACTACTCGGGCGCATTACCCATTCTTTATCATCTTCGTGTATATAAATTGGTACATCGAACGTCTCCGCCCATTCTACTTGTGTTGAATAATAATGAGGATGAGACAATGCAATCGCATCTAATCCGCCAAGCTCTTTTATCTTCTCAATTGTCGTTTCATCTAAATAAGTAATGCAGTCCCATAGTAAACGATATGACTCTGTTTTCACTACAAATGCCGTTTGCCCGATCGCAAATCCTGGTTTTGTCGTAATACTATAAAGCCCATTTTCTTCTTCAATTATTTCATTTTTGTATGTATCATCTGTTTGCAAGTTTTCTAAAGTCGTCCAAGACTGCCCTTTCGGATTAACATATTGCCTCTCTTCATCACAAATATGACAACTCACCGGTTCCTCTACACTTGCTGCATACTGCACACCACACGTTGTACAAACGAAATTTTTCATCATAATTCCCCCTATCCCTATATTTTTATTAAGCTGATTTTTGTTGGTAATGATCTGCTTTTTTATTTTCAATTAACAAACTTATAAAAGTAAGGAAATAGACAACTGTAACCGATAATGGAATTACAGTAAATCCTTTTTCTGCAAAAAGAATCCCGCAAACTGACGTTACGAATACACTCCCTACTGACAATAAACCATAACTTTTACTTTCATAAATCCATACGTACGGGATAAAATGAACACCTATTAACATTGCTACTACAAAAGGTAACCATTCTGGAAATTGAAAATAGGCAAGTAATACAAGCGGAATATTCAATACATTTATCCCACCAATTAATCCTGCCAAAACCCCTAACGGATTTCCTTTCGCAAACATATCAATTTTCAATATAGCAGCTATCATTAAGCCGAAAGGAAACACACATCCCATACCGATTAAATATACCCATACCACTTGTTTTTCAGAAAGAACAAAGCCCGTTATACTCATAACGACCCAAAATAAAACGCCAGCTAATATAATTGGTAATCCTCTCTTCGTTTTTATCGCTAAATCCTTTTTCGCTTCTGAAACATTCATTTCACTATCTCCCCCAAAATATTTGTATTATAAAGTCACCTCAACCTCGCCCATCCAATACCGCCAAGCTACTAAATAATCTTCTAAATCTTTCGGGTGGTGCCTTAAACACGTATCTATACGCAAATATAAGCAAATAACTATTTCTTCATATAACTCACTGTCTTTTTTATGAAATACACATTGTTTCATCACATAATTAATTGCTTCTTTCGTTAAATCTTCCGGAGTTGAACAGAACGCATAAATTAAATCGTATATAGGATCTCCTAACACTGGTAAAGGATCAATTACACCGTGCAGCTTATTTCCTTGAAATATACAATTATGGAATCCAAGATCACCATGCAATAAAAATGGCTGATTTATTTCAGCGTCCCTCTTTGCTAATTTAAGAACAATTCTATACTCTTCTTTACTTATGTAACGTCTTACATTTTCATAAGCTTCCATCACATTTTTCGTTAAAAATTCATTCCAAGATTGAACCGGACTTTCTTTCCATCCCCAACCATCTATATCTGAAACTATTTCATACTGATTAATAACTTCATTTACAAGAGTACTAAGCGTAATTCGTTTATGTCCCTGTTTGCACGAAGTACTACCTTTAAGGAAAGAATACACAATATATGTATGTAAAGGTTCCTTATACAAAAGATTTGAAAATATAGCGTTTCCCTCATAAAAAGAAAGAAAATTAGCTTCTTCACGTATTACTTCCGCTTTATTCAGCTTTACAACGTATTTTCCATCCAACAAATATACAGTACTTGTCGTTCCTCCGTTCAACACTTTTATGCTATTTGGATAACGTGAAATAACTTCCTCCTTAACTAGTTGTGTAGCGATTACTGAAATGTCCATTCCCTCACCCTTTAATTCCGAAGATTCCTTCAATTCAAAAGACAACTTTACTATTATTTGACAAACGAATAGGAAACCCCTTCCAAAATCATAATATAACAAAAATTCATTCACTTTTACATTTCAAAAATAAGGAAATACTAACAACAACGTTACATACATATAGGAGGACACTATGAAACCTGAATTTTTAAAAGCTGTACATGATGCCATCGGAAATGTCGAACACATTCATATAGAGGAAAGTGGTGCCGACAGCTTACTTATCCATCATGATGATGCACAGCAGTTAAAACAAGTCGCTGAAACATTAGAAAACAACAATTTCCGCTCTGCTTTAAGAACAACTGGAGATGCTTCGTATATTGAAGTATTGAACAGATAATGAAAGTCCGGACGTATTCCGGGCTTTCTTTTTATATTGAAACTTCAAACTCTTTCACATACACCGCTGTTCCCGCAATATCAATTCGTAAATTCTCATTTTCTACATCTTTCGTTACATATACCGTTACACGACCATCTTTATTCATTTCCTGTCCTTGTTCAACGATTAACTCCATTTCATGATTAAAATCTTTCTCCAAATACGTCGCATAATACGCTCCCATTACACCTGAAGCTGTTCCTGTCACTGGATCTTCAATCGTTCCAGCATAAGCTGATGAGAAATGACGCCCATGCATTTGCACCTGTTCATCATAAGTTTCTAAACAAACTGGATGAATAGAAGCATTAGGTATTTCTTTTAATACGGATGGGAATGCATCATTATGAGGTCTCATTCTCTCACATGCATCTAGATTTTTAATCGGTACAATTACAGTCCAGTTCCCCGTACTTCCATATACAATTGGTAAACTGACATCTAAATCATTTTCTTCTAAACCAATACTATGAGCTAATGCTTCTGTTGAACCTGCAAAATCTTTAAACTGAGGTGCTGCCTGCCCCATTTTAATAAAGGTTTCTTCATTTTCATTTACAACTATTTGTATCGGTAAAATCCCGGCCTTCGTTTCAATCGTAAGATTTGTTTTCTCTTCTAATAAACCTCTTTCACGCAAGGCATACATAGTCCCAACTGTTCCGTGTCCACATAAATCCATTTCATAACCAGGTGTAAAATAGCGCATTCTTATATCTGCTACTTCTGAAGAAAGAACGAAAGACGTTTCGTTAAATCCAACTTTTTCAGCAATACGTTGCATTTCCTCTTCCGTTAATCCATCTGCATCTAATACAATACCTGCTGGATTACCCATATTCGGTTTATTCGTAAATGCGTCATAATGAAATATGTTTATAGTCTTCATTTTTTCTCCTAACCTTTTTTAAAAATTTTATAATAAAGCTCTAACTCCGTTTTCAACGAACAATTATTTCTCCAAAATATCCCCTGCATCTTTTCATTCGACGTATGTGTGCTCCCAATATAATAAGTAGCATTCATTTCCTTTAACATATGTAAAGATTGAAGGTGAAGTTGGGAAGCAATTCCTTTCCCGCGACAATAAGGTATTACCCCAAAATAAAATAACCGTCCTTCACTTTCTGTTCCAATTTCTATATGCGGTATGGACATACCAATCGACTCATCTTCATCATAAAAAACAATACATGACTTTTCCCAGCCCTTACCTAACTCTGTTTGCACTGAATAAAAATGCTCATCGATAGTTAAAGTTGAAGTTTGATTCCCTGAATCCAACATACATTGTTCCCAAATATATTTAAATTCTTTTTCCGATAACGTTCCTTCTGCTATTGATCGATATGTATATTGTCTTTCAAGCTCTTCAGTATTGTTCAATTCTCTACATACTTCAATCTTTGCGGCATGCAAAGAAAAACCCGCATCAAGTAACACTTTTGCACTTGTGTTATAACTACTAAACCTCTTGTTTAATACAATACTCGCTCTTTTTAACTCCCAGTTAAAGCAAACTTCTTCAAATCTACTTATCTTTTCTTTATAAGTTTGTACATCATAAAGAACATCTTCTTCTATTTCTTCAATTGCCACTGCATTTGGTAAGTCATTTAATACCTTTTTAGAGGGACCAAATAGATTCTGAATGATTGTAAGATCGTATATCACCACTTTAATTCACCCACACCTGGCTCAATAAACTTCCCTGAAACATCCTCATTTGAATCTATTACCCAATCATATATATTTTTTGCTCCTTCAGCCGGAGTCATATTCGCATCAAAAGCACCAATGTCAGTCTTTAATTTTCCAGGGTGAATGGCAGTTACACGAATTCCTTTATCCTCAAACTCTTGTTGTAAGCAGAGTGTTAACATATTTTGTGCAGCTTTAGCAATTCGATAAGAATACGAAAACTGCCCTTTCGGAAACTCTTTGTTCGCCATTTTATGCAATGAGCCCAATCGCGAGGACACATTTATGATTCTCGGATGATCCGATTTAGCTAAAGCCACATATGTACCTTTTATAGCTCGAATTACACCTATGCAATGAATATTAAATAAGTTCGTTAACTCTTCTGAATTCGTATGTAAAATCTCAGTCTCCTTTCCAGTAATTCCAGCGTTATTTATAACTAGATCAATATACTCTGTATATTCCTCAAGCTGTTTCTTAATTTGCTCCGTACTCTCATCAGCCGATAAGTCTGCCAATATAGGAAAACATCTACAACTAAACATTTGCTTCAATTGCGTTACCGCAAACTCAGTTCTAACTAACGGATAAACAATATGCCCCTTTTCATGAAATACTTTTACTAGCTGTAACCCTAATCCGCGATTTCCACCTGTAATAACCACCCTCATCTGTCCATCTCCTTATTTTTAAAATAAATAAGAAAATCCATCCACCTATCATTCTCTAAAGAAAACGCCTCTCTCTTGCATTCAAAAGAAAATCCTGCTCTTTCAGCAAGACGAACGGATGGCTCATTATCAACACGTATATGTAATTCTATTCTATGAAAATGAAGACTATTAAAAAATAACGGTAACGCAGCTTTTACACTTTCAATGCCATATCCATTTTTCCAGTATTGATTATGTATGGAATACCCCATCATCGCCCATTGATAGTCCATACGTAAAATTTTTATAAGCTCTATCTTTCCAATATTAGCTCCGTCTTCTTTACGGAAAATGCCTAATACATACATTTCATCCCGATGTGCTGCTTCATCAAATCCTCTAATCCATTCCGTGAACCATTCTTTTGTTGATGATGCCATAACTTGATAGCCATCGTCATATTTATACTGCGATGGCAGTCTTTTATTAAATCCATCTAACCAACTTTCATAATCATTTTTTTGGAACGGACGGATCATGAGTCTCTCTGTCTCTACTTCTAATAACGGTAGCTTCATTTACATCTCATCCCTCGATTATTAATTGAATATTCTTTATCATCTTACACAAAATACAAAATCTAGTAAATCATTATGTTTTTGATAGACAAAAACCCAGCCATGCTTTATACATAACTGGGTTCTTCATCGTTTAATAACATTTTTATTTCACAAGAACTACATCCCTTAATTCTCTCTTCAGCACTTTCCCTAAAGCGTTTTTCGGTAACTCTTCTACGAATACCACTTCTGGTATTTTATAACTTGCTAATTTCTCCTTACAATACTGAATAATAGTTTCTTCTGTTAATGTTCTTTCGCTATCCTTCACAATGTAAGCTCTTGGAACCTCTCCCCAAAAGTCATCTGGAACTCCAACTACTGCAACTTCTAAAACACCATGTATTTCATGAATAACATCTTCTACTTGATCTGGATATACGTTGTCACCACCGCGTATAATAACGTCTTTATATCTTCCCATAATATGCAAGAATCCATCGTCATCTAACATGCCAGCATCGCCCATGTTAAACCAATTATCTTTTACTACCTTCTTTGTCGCCTTTTCATTATTCCAATATCCTTTAAACATGTATGGACTTCTTACGTGAATCTCCCCAACTTCATTAGTTGTTAGTTCAT
This sequence comes from Bacillus sp. CCNWLW194, assembly GCF_037120585.1. Taxonomy (NCBI): domain Bacteria; kingdom Bacillati; phylum Bacillota; class Bacilli; order Caryophanales; family Bacillaceae; genus Bacillus; species Bacillus sp. CCNWLW194. The sequence goes on from NZ_JBBBBL010000007.1 coordinate 273,795, forward strand.
GTCCTGTTTCTGGATGAACAATTTTCACCTCTACATTTTTCAAGGTTTTCCCTACAGAAGACATCTTTTCTTTTCCCATCATTGGATGCCATGAAGTTACAACCCAACCTTCTGTACTACCATAGCCTTGCACCATATAGATTCCTTTTTCCATATATTTTTGGATAAGCGTTTCTGGCACTTTTGTTCCACCGCTTTGTGCTACTGTAAAGGTTGAAATGTTACGTTCTTTTTTATTTAGTTCATCAAGCATGTAGCTATAAACAGCCGGGAATGCAAGCATCGTAGTAATTTTCTCTTCTTCAATCTTATCCCAAATAAGAGTAGGATTCGAATCAGCTAAGAAAATCATCGTAACACCATGATAAATACAATTTAAAATAGAAAGCACGCCACTCATATGAAACAATGGATGCACGGATAAAAAGCGTTCACCTGCTGGAATTTCCCTTTGCCCCGCAATCTCAGCAAAATAATGATGTAAGTTTTTATGTCCGATTACGCATGCTTTTGCCTGTCCAGTTGTTCCGGAAGTAAATAAGTAAATTGCATCATCCTCTTCATCCACTTCTACGTTCGGTTCTGTAATTGGCTGTTCTTGCAATTCTAATTCAAATGAACCAAAGCCTTCTTTTGTCGTTTTAATTACATAAGGAATTTCTTTAACGGCATCAATTTTTAATAAAACTTCACTAAATTCTTCATCAATAACTAATACTTTTAATTTCGCTTCTTTTACAATTGTTTCTAGTTCATAAACAGTAAGCTGATGATTTAGCGGAATAAATACCGCTCCAATTTTTAAGCTTGCCATCATAATACTTGGAAATGGGTGATTATTTTTGCAAAGTATTCCTATACGATCGCCTCTTTGCACACCGTTTTGTAACAAATACTGTGCAAGCTGATTTACTCGTTCATTATACTGCTGAAACGAATACCTTTTCTCTCCCCCTACAAGCGCTTCTAAATTTGGTGATTGCATTGCTCTTTTTTGTAATAATTGTCGCATCGTTCTCAAGTAAAACTCCCCTTTATATATGTTAGGTTTTTTATTTTACCAGATTAACTATTAATTTACTAAAGATTACACTTAGTGAATATAAAACAAACAAAAAAAACAGCCATCTACTTAACAAGTAAATGGCTGTTTCTCCTTATATATTAGAATACTTCTTGTTCATCACATATTGCACATACTCAGGCGCACTTTTATCAATCTCTTCATCACTTAGTTTATATTCCGCACCATATAAATAAAATGAAGGTATAAATTCCATACCTGTATATAGGCATGTAGCTTGGAATGGTTTCGTCAACTCATCCATCGTAATTCCGCTATTTTCATAATCTTTTTCTAATCCACCTATAGAGATAGCCACACCAAATTCTTTCCCTTTCACTTTATCCCCTTTTGATCCGTACGCAAATCCATATGTTAATACATCGTCAAACCATTTTTTTAATAATGGTGGGGAACTGTACCAGTAAAGCGGAAATTGGAATATATATCTGTCATGTTCTACTAATAACTTTTGCTCTTCTTCAATATTAAACTCCCAATTCGGTGCCACTTTATATAATTCATGCACCGTAATTTCATCCGAATGTTTCTCAAGTTCTTCTATCCATCTTTTATTAATTTGTGATTTTTCAATATCAGGGTGTGCTACAATTACAAGTGTTCTCATCATTTTCCATCCCCTTTATAAATTAATCAATCCTTACGTATTAGTATGAATGAGTTACATATAATTGAAAAGTACGTACTTTCAGGTACTATAGGAACCTTGAGGTACCTTTGGAGGTGTTATATGAATCAAAATGATGACTGCCCAATTGCAACGACACTCGATGTAATCGGCGGAAAATGGAAAGTTTATATTTTATGTGTTTTGATGGATGGAAAAATGCGAACAAATGAAATTAAACGAGAAATTCCAAACCTTACACAAAAAGTTCTTACACAACAACTTCGGCAACTTGAAGCTGATGGGATTATCCATCGTACCGTATATCAAGAAGTACCACCAAAGGTTGAGTACACACTAAGTGAGCACGGAAAATCTTTAATGAAAATTATGGATGAACTATTTGAATGGGGAAAAGGTCATCAAATCAAAAGATTACATGACTAACAAAATATTATCGTCTTTATTAAATCTTCTACATTCATATTAGTATTTTAATATTTCTACTGAAATTTTAAAATAGAGATACTCCAACAGCTCGTAATTTAGAATCCCAAATCTTTCAGAAGTAAAAATCAATAACATTCATCTATAGATACTCTTTATAACAAAAGTATCCTATACTTTTCACCTGATATTTAATTCAGACACTTTTATTGATCATCGCTAATCTTTTTAAATATCCCCCTATGGATGTATCCTTTTGCGAATTATAGAAACAACAAATAAAAATTACCGGTATAATAATCTGAAGGGGAATGTGCACAAATATCGGGACTTTCTTCAATCCTAGTTCTACATGCTCCATATAATTAGCCGTAATCATAAGCGATAAAGGGACTCCACTCGTGTGCGAATTCAAGAAAACCTAAACCATCTATCCCCTAAAGAATTTAGGGAATAGATGGTTTAGGTTTGTTGATATGTGTCCTGTTTTCGGGATTCACTTCATATAAAGTAACATCTTTAATAATGATTATTTTAATACTACTCTTTGTCTTACTGTGACCCTAGTAACTGGGCGATGGAGTTTCTTTTTTTTGGGGCTTACTGCCTAGTTTTATAAGTCGGATAACAACTTCCATCGCTTTTTTAAAATTACTACAGTAGACAGAACACTTTGCAAAGAGTGCCTGTACAAGGCGTTTTTTTACATATTTTTACCAAATGGCGTTTTTATTAAAAAACTTCTCACATTTAAATTGGACAAGCATATTTTATTATATAGGGAATCCCTACTCATAGAAAACTACCTTTCTAATCTAAGAGCACGCATATATGTGTGCTCTTAGACTGTTTACAATGAAATAAAGAATTTATTAATTCACTATTGGAAAAGCACCCATAATAATATCTTTATACTTATCTAATGTTTTTCGATTTTTTATAAAACTATATTATTTTGGAGTTGGTTAATACGTTGCAAAAAACTGACCGTGTAATCATTATGGTCCCTCCATTTTCACAAGTGTTTGTTACATTTTACTCATCATCAGGAGAACTTCTTTCATCAAAAGTCTTATCTAATACCTCTCCCTCCCCTGTATCAATGTATGCACTTAATGAAATTGAAAGCGAATTATTTGAAATCGAGTTAAAACCCCTACTACGTCATTAAAACTACGAATAGTGGAAAGGCCTTTACAACTCCCACAAGGAACTGCTGCAGACACGCTATATCGCATTAACTACACACTTACTATGTAAACTCTTCTAAGGAACTCCATTTTAGTTTCCAAGGAAACTAAAATGGAGTATAATTATATACGTACAATAGATAGCATTTATAAATATATTTACATTTTTTTGCATTAGCTCTTAATCACTTAAATAAATGGAGGGCATGATATGGAAAATTATTATGATGTAGCGGTAGTTGGTGGTGGTCCAGTTGGACTTATGACAGCATGTGAATTAGCTATTCAAGGTATAAACGTTGTCGTTTTGGAGAGAAGAGTGGATCGCATACGAAATTCTAGAGCACTAACACTACACCCCCGCTCACTGGAATTGATGGCCATGCGAGGCATTGAAAATCGATTTTTATCTAGAGGAAAGAAATTAGATACAAGTCATTTTGCTGCCTTAGATACAAGATTAAACTTTAAAAATTTAAATACTGATTTTCCGTATACACTTTTTATTCCCCAATCTATTACAGAAGAAATATTAGAAGAACGTGCATTAGAATTAGGTGTAGTCATTAAACGTGGGCATACTCTGAAAGACTTAAAACAATATGAAACATCCGTACAACTAGAAATAGAACAAAGAGAAACAATATATAAAATAGAAGTTCCATATGTAATAGGAGCTGACGGAGCAAGAAGTGTAGTTCGTGAATTATCAAATATTCCGTTTAATGGAACAAACACAACAACTACTGCTATATTAGGTGATGTTATTTTAGAAGATATACCAGATACTCCATTTTTATCTACTTCTAATATAAATGGGATATTAATGATGGTACCTATTACACCTAATATATTTCGTTTTGCAATTGTTGATCCTAAGAATCAGGCAATACCCGTTCATGTTGCTGTTACAGAAAAGGAGTTTATAGATAGTATTTATAGTATTACAGGTGAACATATTCAAATTAAGAGCACATTATGGCTTTCTCGTTTTGGCAATGCAACCAAACTAGCAAATACTTATCAACATAAGCGTGTATTTTTAGCAGGCGATGCAGCACATATTCATTTCCCTGCTGGAGGACAAGGCTTGAATGTAGGTCTACAAGATGCTTTTAATATAGGATGGAAATTAGGACTCGCAATAAAACACAAAAAATATGAAAGTCTATTAAAAAGTTATCATATTGAACGACATGCTGTGGGAAAACAATTTTTCAAAGAAGTACAAGCGCAAGAACAATTAATGATAAACTTTTCAAACGCAGGAATGGAATTAAGAGAGTTATTTTCGCACTTACTTACATACCCCGAGATAAATAACGATTTATCTGAAAGAGTAAGTGGTTTAGGGGTTAGGTATTCGGCGATGCACGATATAGAAAGGCATCCATTGATAGGAAAAAGATGTACAAATCTCACTATTTCTTCTCAAAATAAGAAAAGTTATAAACTCTTTGAATTAATGCAGGATGGTAAATTTATTTTATTAATACACCCTTCTTATATAGATAAGATAAATAAAATGAATATTGATTCGCACATAAAGGTGATAGTAGGAGAAATACAAGATTCCAAGTTGCAAAATATAGATACCGTTTTGATTCGACCGGATGGTCACATAGCCACCATTGAATATACCAAGATAGATAACTGCGAATAGTCCGGAAAAATAATTATCCATTGTATTTATTAGTGATACAAAATAAATTCATTTTTATAAAACGAAAAGAATCCTATTTATTTAAGATTCTTTTCGTTTTGCCCATCTCACTATTTATAAAAACATGTCTACAAGGTAAGAAACACTAAATTTACAGTTAACTATAAAATTTCGTTCCGAAGGACTACAAAAAAATCCCACCTATATACTCCCATGTTCAACAATATTTGTCTCTATTTCATATAAAGTAATATAAGCATCCAAAAAGATAAAACACCAAGTATAGCAAGCACTATTCGAGTAGATAGTACCCTTACTTCAAAATTGGTTTTCTTGGATGGTTCAGGATATGCAATTACATAAATCCCTTTTAGTAGTGCGAGCCATGCAATAAGTGTAATGAGTCCCTGCCAATTAAGTGTCCAAACATTATGCAGGATAACAGTACCTAATCCTAGGAAAATTGATAGAAAGCCATACATAATTCCAAATCCCCTGTCTTCTACCACTAATTTTTTCAGTTCACGTAGTACAGATGGTCGCACAAAAAGTATTCCTGTGATGATAACCGTTACCCATCCCCAAAAAAAACCTAAAAAAAGGCTTACTTCCATTATTATTCCACTCCTTTCAATTACATTTATATTTCAGTTATTTTCCCTTTAGTATTAGATCTATAGATGAAAAAACTAAAAATGTAACTTTGGAGTAAAGTCGTACTCTTTATAAAATATTTCATGTGTACATAAATGAACCTTCATCTTACTAATTTTTAATAAAATAATATTAAATTTAAAAAGGTGAAGATCATACAATATTATTAAATAAAATAATCTAATTAAGAAGTATAACAAATTAATAATCAGGCTAAATACAACTTATGTTAGTAAGAAAATCACATACACTTACACAAATTACTTTTGTATAACATCTTAAAAATTGTAGTCACAGAATTGCTTTAGCATTCTCTTCTTAATGTCTAGACAGTCAGCATTTAAACTAAACATGCTAATATTGATTTTGTGCGATTGTCAGTTACCTCATAATAAATTTCTAATCCTTTCCGAGTACCTGTAACCATTTTAGCAGCTTTTAGTTTAGATAAATGTTGACTAATTGTACTTTGAGGCATTTCCAATTCCCCATACATTGTTGTTACATTAGTAGGACCTTTTGAAAGCATTATTTTCACTAAGGATAAACGAACAGGATGCGCCAATACCTTTAGTACTTCAGCGATTTCTTCAAACATTTCTTTTTGTTCTTTCATCTTATTTCTCCCCTTTTATATACACATTTATGTTATCCATATATATAATTCGAAGGTATATACGATTTTATGTCCGTCATTTAAAAAAAATATAAAAAACTTTTTCCCGAAACTAAAGGAGTAACTTAACATAATGGCTCACTATCAGTACCCCTATAGATACAGACGTATCTACTCTACACTAAAATCAATAAAAAAGAGAGCAGATAACCTGCTCTCTTAAGATGCCTCCTTATGTTCCGTGGAATGTTTAACACTTCCCATTCTCTTTAGCTTATTCCATCCTACCGCTACTCCTCGAATCGATGAGAATATAGACTTAACGACAACATAAGTCATAAATTGACGATAAATAAAGCGTTGTAAAATTAACCATACTAATGGTTTCGGATTCTCTTCCTCTAATTTAAATGCAAACAGAGATGCGAGAAGGTCCATTAAAAAGAATACAAAATAAAATCCTAAAACTTTTAGCGGATCACTACTAAATAGTCCCACAATCATTAATATATCTGCAAAAGGAGCAATGAATTGCAGAACATATTGGAATAACCACATATTTGGCAATGCAATAAATCCTAATGTTTTATGCTTTGAATTACATAACGCTTTTCGATGTTTCCAAAGACATTGTAGTGTACCATATGACCAACGATATCGCTGTTTAATGAGACTTTTCACATCTTCAGGTGACTCCGTAAAAGCATAAGCCTTTTCTTCATATACAATTCTATGTCCCTGACGTAAAAATGTAATAGTAAGATCCGTATCTTCTGCTAACGTATCTTCGCTTAAATATCCAGATTCAACTACATTCTTCTTACGCCACGCCCCAATAGCTCCTGGAACTACTGTAATACAATTTAACTCATCAAAAGCTCTACGTTCTAAATTAAACCCTGTAATATACTCAACATGTTGCCAAGTAGTTAACAAGTTTCGTCTATTCCCCACTTTGACATTACCTGAAACTGCTGCTACATTCTGATCTTCAAAGTGTCTAACCATTAGAGAAATGGCGTCTTGCGCAATAATAGTATCCGCATCTAAAGTGACAATGATCTCTCCTCGCGATTGTTGAAATCCTAGGTTCATTGCCGATGATTTCCCGCCGTTTTCTTTCTGAATGAAACGAACTTTAGGGTGTTTATAAAATGTTTCTTGTATTACTTTTGACGTACCATCTGTCGATCCGTCATCCACAACAATAACTTCAAATTCTCTATAATTACTATCCAAAATTGAGCGAATCGTCTGAGCTATCACCTTTTCTTCATTATATGCTGCTATGACAACACTAACAAAAGGTTGATAGGACGAATTAATATAGCGAGATAGCGTTTTTCTTTTCTGCTTCCATGCAAAATAAATTAAGAATAAGAATCGAAAAATACCTAATCCAATAGCAACATAAAAAATAGTTGTTAATATATGTTTAAAATATCCCGCCCCTGAAAAGACAGCTTTATTGTAAAGTAAATATTGCTCACCCTCAGAAGAAACAGGAGGCATAATTTCATCTCGTTCTTTATTCATTAAATCTGAAATTGTTACAAAACTATATCCATGCTTTTTAAGGTCTTTGATAATGATTGGCAGCGCCTCTACTGTATGGGTACGATTCCCTCCCGCATCATGGAGAAGAATAATATTTCCCTCTCCCTTATAAACGGGATTAAGAGTACGCTTTACTAATTCATTTGTTGATGGTGTTGCCCAGTCTTCAGGATCAACTTTTTCCGCTACCATTGTATAGTTCATATTTTGCGCACGTAAAATAGGCAATATTTCATTTGACGAATCTGGATTAGCATCGGCTTCATATGGTGGTCTAAATAAAACCGTAGAATGTCCAGTTACTTCCTGAATTAAACGTTGCGTCGTATTAAGTTCTACTTTTGTTCGTAGTAAAGACGTATCAGCTATGTTAGGATGCTTGAAAGTATGATTACCAATTTCATGCCCCTCATCGTATATTCTTTTTACAATACTAGGATTTAGTTGCGCGTTTTCACCAAGTACAAAAAAAGCAGCTTTTATTTTATTCTCTTTTAATATATCTAAAATTTCTGGCGTATATTTCGGGTCTGGTCCATCATCAAATGTTAATACTACTTGTTTCCCCTTTGGTTTTCCATATCGTTGCAATTCGTATGCAGATGGTAAGGATTGATATACTTCATCTGTAAGATAACCATCTTTGCCTACTTTAAAATCTCTCAATCCATTTTGCTTTTCATTCTCAATCTGTAAAATTTCACCTTGTCCAGAATAATTCACTTCATCTAAACTAGTGATTTTATGTAATACATCAGGATTTTCTTGTGCCTCAATAGGATTTTTTAAAACTTTCCATATTGTAGGATCTTCTGCTCCTAATCTCCATAACGCAAACCCCTTTGCATTGTTGTCCATTGCGATTTTCACTTGATTATAGAGGGTAACACCGTCTAAGAACCAGGCAGTATGTTCTTTCTCTCCTGTTTTATATCTAAAATAAGGATTTCCACTACTCTTATCCCATTGAATTTTCATATTTGAATTATGAGCCATTGCCATAACTTCTGAAAAAGTTAAAGACTTCGCAGGTTCTTTACTGTTCACTTTCCAATCATATCCATAGTTACCAAAAGCAACTATAAGCTTATTAGACGGAATATTCAGTTCTTTCAATGTATGTTGGAACCATTTATTCGAAGCAATTGGTCCTGGTTCCCCCGCTCCATAGTGCTCATCGTACATCATTACAATCATTCGATCTATTACCTTCGCTAACGCACTATAATCAAAAGCTTTATCGTTAGCTGGAACATCTTGTGTAACGAGCAAATCATGTTTATGAAAGACCGTAGTAAGTTCTTTCATAAAATTTGTTAAGTTTTCTCTATCACTTTCAGGTATCGCCTCAAAGTCAATATTAATACCCGCAAATCGATTCTTTTCAACTTGCTTTACTAAATCATTTATAAACTTTGTCTTTACATCATTTGGGGAATTCAGTAACTTATGAATCAGCCCACTATCAGGACCAGAAGCTTCCTCTGTATAGTTAGTAAGTAACGGCATAATTTCCACTTGATTTTTTTCTGCTAACTTTACTATCTCAGGTTTTATCTCACTTCTAATCGTTAAATCTGCTTTTAAATGATACCACTCTGGTACTAGCGTGGTTAATGAATCGATATTTTCTTTTAAAGAAGCGGTACTATTTTCATCCCAGTTTACATAAAAACCATACACTTCTTTAGGTTGTTTACTATCGTTCTTCGAATTCACCAAATTTTTGTTATTCTTCATTTCGGTATTTGGTTTAAATTCTTCCTTCTTTAACTGCTGATCACTAAGTTTTTGATTAATTGGTACAAGTTTATTATCTTGTTGTACAGCGGTATTCATATTTGGAATTTCTGGTGTTGAAAAAATACTTTGAAAGAAAAAATAAAATACAATACTTACGCTAACTATTGAGATACATAGAAACCAAATAAAAGCTATGTTTCTCCTTCCTTTCGGATCATAAAAAACAGGTTTTGCTTTATCTTTCCCTTGTTGAATGTTTTTCTCCATTATATTTTTCACATACTCCTTCTTAATAGAACTATAGAATAATAAAGTGCAACTTTAAGCAGCCCAACTCCCACCTAACTTCTTTGCCCCAGCCAAATTTTGAGATGGGAGTTTTACTGCCCGCAATAGCGAGATAAATCCTTTTAGCTTTGAAATGAATCTCTCAATATTCTATTGATTATTCTTTTCATTCCCTTGCTGGTGACCTCTATTTTCTTGTTGAGACCCCCTACCATTGTTCCCTTGTTGATTTCCAACATTTTCTTTTTGGGATCCTCTTCCATTGTCCCCTTGCTGATTTCCATTATTCCCTTGTTGAGATCCTCTACCGTTGTTCCCTTGCTGATTTCCATTATTTCCTTGTTGAGGATCTCTACCGTTGTTCCCTTGCTGATTTCCATTATTTCCTTGTTGAGGATCTCTACCGTTGTTCCCTTGCTGATTTCCA